>CAUUSU010000061.1:0-7754 GCA_963547835.1 uncultured Campylobacter sp. | reverse complement strand
AGATACACGGCGTATGTGACGGTCGGCGCCGTGGCGATGAGATCGAGATCAAACTCGCGCTCAAGCCGCTCCTTCACGACCTCCATATGCAGTAGCCCCAAAAACCCGACGCGAAAGCCAAATCCTAGCGCGAGCGACGTCTCGGGCTCGTAGCTAAGCGAACTGTCGTTTAGGCTGAGCTTATCCAAAGCGTCGCGCAGATCTTCAAATTTATCGGTCTGCACGGGATAGATGCCCGCAAACACGAAGGGCTTGGCCTTCTCAAAGCCGCCCACGGGCTCGGCGGCACGTTTTTTAAAAAGCGTGATCGTATCGCCCACCTGCACGTCGGCGACGTTTTTTAGCCCCATCACGACGATGCCCACTTCGCCGCTGCTAAGCTCGCGGGTTTTGGCGGGCGCGAGCGGGTTGGGATACATCAGATCAAGCACCTCGTGGCGGTTCTCGCTACCCATTATATAGACCTCGTCGCCCTTTTTCAGCACGCCGTCGTAGAACCTAACAAGAGCGAGCGCGCCTAGGTAGTTATCAAACCAGCTGTCGTAGATAAGCGCCTTAAGCGGCGCGGCGTCGTCCGTTTTGGGCGCGGGGATGCGAGTGATTATCGCCTCTAAAAGCTCCTTGATGCCCGCGCCCGTTTTGGCGCTGACCTCGATCGCGCTGCTGCAATCAAGCCCGATGACGTGCTCGATCTCATCTTTTACGCGCTGCGGATCGGCGGCGGGCAGGTCGATTTTGTTGAGCACGGGAATAATCTCAAGGTTGTGCTTTAGTGCGATATAGACGTTTGCGATGGTTTGCGCCTGCACGCCCTGACTGGCATCCACGACGAGGATTGCCCCCTCGCAGCTAGCCAGCGAGCGCGAGACCTCGTAGCTAAAATCCACGTGGCCCGGGGTGTCAATCAAATTTAAAACGTATTTCTCGCCGCCAAGCTCGTACTCGAGCCGCACGGACTGAGCTTTGATCGTGATGCCGCGCTCCTTTTCGATATCCATCGTATCCATGATCTGGCTGCTCATCTGGCGCGCCTCGACGGCGTTGCACTCGCTAATCAGGCGGTCTGCGAGTGTGGATTTGCCGTGGTCGATATGCGCGATGATGCTGAAATTTCTGATATTTTTTGTTTTCAAGTGGCTTTCCCTGATGAAATTTTAAGCCGCATTGTGCCGAAATTTCATTTAAAAACGGGTAAATGGGCGGCGGAAATTTTAGTGGAATTTTGTGTGAAAATTTCTAGCGGGTTTTGAATTAAATTTTGCAGCAAAATTTTGCTTGGCCTAGTGAAAATCTCATGCTTATTTTAGACTTATCGCTGCCGACGAGCAATTTGGAATTTTAAAGCTCAGCCATAAAAAAAGGCTAACCTTGCGGTTAGCCTTTAAATTTAGCGAGAAGCGCGCGGATTACCAGTCGATTCGCTGATTATACATATCGCGAGCATTACCGGTGTCTAGAATTCTAGTCGAAGTGTCGCTAGTGCTATTTGAAGAATCACTGCCTCCGGCAAAAGAACCTACATCGTCTTCTTTGCCTGATTTAACCTGACCTTCGCCACCCCATTGATCCGCCGCAGCATTGATTATTTTAACCAAGAAGTAATTATAGTACTGCGGAACGCCGGAATATATTTTCGCATAATCTCCAACCGCCGGAGGCAAGGTTTTCATCATAGCTTCACCGCCGTTAGGAGTATATATTAACCAAGGATCCGTAACTATACGTATGGTAGTACTACCTACTTCATTAGCTCTTAGATTCATAGTCTCTTGACCAGATGCCAGCGAATGGCTCCTACCGATATCTATTCCCGTGCTCGGTGACGGGCTATACCTACTTACGAATTCGGATATTATATCGTTCGGAATCTTTTGAGTATTTGTGACAAAACCCGAAAAATCCGTTAAACTACTATCCAAAGCGGCGAGATCGGTAAATATATTAGAGCTTGGAACTTCGTAGCTAAAAGCAGGGCTTGGAGCCGGCATCCCTCTACAATTATCCGTTCTACCACAATATATTTTATTAAAAATAGGTACCGTTAGCAACCTTTTTCTCTTGACCTCATAATCCTGGGCACCGTCGTTTTTATCATGAGCTTTGCCATAGACAAAATAGGCGTAGGTGCCAATATTATCACTATAATCCGTAACTACGATCTCGCCATTTTTATACGACTTCGTATTGTTATTTGCAATAGCTATATATTGACTCTTGCTTACCGTTTTTCCGCTTGATTTTTTATACTCTTCAACTTTTCTGGTTAAAAAGGCATCTAAATTCTCCTTTAAGATATTGATGTTTTTCTCATCATATTTTTCCGAAGAAGTATCAGCTATAGCATTATAGTCTCTATCAAATTTGGAAGGCCAAAATTGTTCCAAAGTCTTTAACTCGGCTTTATCGCTTATTACGTCAAAATCGCTAGCATAGATTAATACCGGTCTACTAGGGGACTTTTGCATCCTAGCGAAGTTAAAATACACAGTAGCGCCCGGAGTTTGTCCCTCTTGGAAGCCGCGTGCCATCACTTTAAATAAAGGTGATTTTGAATCGTAATTTACGTTGGCTCCCCCAAGTGGCCTATTGATCAAACCTCCTCTTAAATTTGCATTAGTGTAAAAATTAATAGCATACCTAAGCGGTAAAGGTAAACCGTAACCAGGGCTGCCGCTAGTGGCTTCATCCAAATACTGCTGATCAAAGTTTATACTTCTTGTATTATGCTTATAGCACCTACTATCATATCCACTAGCACCTTGGCAGTCATTACTATCTCTTGCAAAGAATTGAGTAGCATTTGGAATAGTATAACTTACCTCCGTATTTCTAGGATATGGTACATAACTAGATACTGCTGTCGTTGTATTAGGGTTTTTATTTTTCGAGCAACGTCCATCCGCATTATTGGTTTGACAATCAAAGCCAAAAGTCAAATGGAAATCCAAATCGCTGGCAAATCCGCATGCAGCCTGCGCATTACCGCCTACTTCAATCATAGTACCATCGTATAGCGTAGCTATAACATTCTTATAAACCTTATCGGATAGATATGCCACGGCATTAAATTTTAACATAGCGAGCTGACTTGTTTGTCTCGTTATGGCAAAATTTTGCGCAGGATTTTCGCCTGGATTTATAACTACGTTATTTTCAATATCCGGGGAATTGAAATACGTAAATGCGGATGTCTTGCCAGTTAAATTGTTATCGGTACCTGCTGATCTACTGATTACTCCATTGTCTAGGCTAACTACGGATAGCATAATACGATCCGGTCGATATCGTAGGACTAGATTGCTATTTGCAGCGGAAACTTTAGGATCTTGGCTTTTTACTAAATCCGCAGTTTTCATTCCCACATCACAACCTACCATACCTTTAGCGTCAGGTAGATTGCTAGATGAATTGATAATACACTTAGCACTTTTCCATTTCTTTGAATATGTCTGATCGGAATAAGCATCTGTCCATGAGTTATCATATACGCTAACCAAAACATCGCCTACATTGTAATAATTAAAATAGTACATAGCGGTTTTAGGCTTCGTAGTAGTGTAGTTAACCTCAGTATAGAGGATACCGTTGCTTATGTCTTTTGCGGCAGGATCTTTTCTGGACTGCGTCATCAGATATGCACCTTGCACATTGCCCTTCGACACAAAAGTGGCCACTCCAGATGTCTCTGTGATATTTCTAGCATCGAAATTTGCCCATAGACTAATAGCGTTCTTATCCCAAACCCTTCTATAGGTTCCCTCGAAATTTATTGACGATCCGTTTGCCTTGCACTCGGAACCACTCTTACCAAAAGTCCCTTTTTTAATATCAGCATCGGTGATACCATTTTTAACATAATACGATCCCGTAGCACTATCGTATTCAATTCCACTATAATTTGTATGAGTTCCGCCGAAGCATCCATCTAATTTTGTACCTCTTTTTAAACCATTAGTGCTTCCGGTTCTTTCTATATAATAAGATTGAGTAGGAATCTGAGCTGCACATTGATTGGATATAAATGGACGCAAATAGGTCTGAACACCACGCACTTTCGTAGAAACGTCTTGGGTATTATCCGCATCGGAATCGGTATAGCTTTTGCGGATATGGTACCTCTGATTTCCTAGATCCCCACCTATTACAGCAGTATAATTAGGAACGCCGTGACCTTCATAGCTTCTAGCCGAAATCACATGGGCTAAGATATCGGCATTTTCACTATAATCGCCACCTAAACGCAAATCTTTAGGATTCTTTATGATTTTTGCATCATCTTTGCCCTTGTTTGTTATATCTCCGGAGGCGCCAGGATCTATCAGTTTGCCGTATTTGGTCAAAACAGATGTATCTACATTAAAATATGCAGGGCGAAGCACAAAGTTGTCGCTACCGCATATATGGAACGAGCCGTCTTTTGACATTTGAATTCCGAACTCATCTTTAGCAGCCTTTATATTATCTTCAAGCTTCTTCAGCTCCGGTTGTATTTTATTCTCCCAAATGTCCTTCTTTTGCTCCGCAGTTAGTTTTGTGTTGCACCAGCTAAAATTCTCACCTGTCTCGCAATATCCATATCGCTTTTTAAGCTCCCATTTCTTGAGCTCCGAATAATAAGCCTTAGGATCGCTGTTATTTAAATCTTTGTTTTTTATATACTGATCTAAATCGGATCCTGAGGCAACTTGATTATCCGGACGATAGCTAAGCATAAATGTAAGACCCTGATACGCATCTCCTATTTCTATATCATTTAGCTCTAAAATACTTTTTCCTTTAAAATCCACTTCCTTATCGATAGTGTAATCGGTTTTGTCCTTCATCTTAAACGGAATTTTTAAGGAATCGGTTACGGATCGGCATGAGTAAACTGCGCTATTCCCCTTATCGCTATCGGCAACTTTATCCGAGGTAGTAGCGGCATTTCTCGCCCTGACAACGGATAAATACAATTTACCGCTCAAGTCGAATTTCTCAAGCTTTCTAGCCTCACTACCGATATATACGAGCTTGCCGGTATTCGGATCTTTTTTGAAGTAAGGAGAATTTGCGGCTGCGTCGATGTATTCCTCGCATTTACCGGTATCATCCTTATACTTCTTACAAAATTGGCTCTCATAATCCGGTCTAAAGATGAGTTTCGCATCGAAAGGCTTATCGGAGATTTGAGTATATAGCCTATCGTCGTCGTCATTTTTACTAAAATTCTTATTGACTACCTGCAAACCGCTTAAAGGTAGGATATTAACGCTTTTAGAAACCTTTGTCACGTCGCATAATTCAAGCTCGGAAGCGCTATCCATCTCTATGAAGACTCGCTGACCGCCGCCTATATCTAAGCTCATCTTATAACTTAGTGTCACGGCAGGAGCCTGCAATATGGTTGCGCCCGTATTGACGGTGGCGTTAAACTCACCATACGCCGCTTTACCTGGCTGCATTAATCCGCCTACAGGTACAGGACTACCGCCCGGTGTTGAAGAAGGAGTTAAGTCTCCCGCGCCTTGACCTATATAAAATTTCAATATATTACCGTCAAGCGCAGTAAACTGCCTATCTTTATAAATAGGCTTCGTAACGTTTGGAGTGCCACCTTTTATGACGTCTTTCATAGTCTCGTATGCACCCTTTTGACCATCGCGTAAATAGACTAGTTCATCGGCCGCCGCCGCAGGTATGGTATTTGTAGTGGTAGTGATAGGATCATTTACGACTAGCTCGTTATTTATAGTAGCGCTATCTTTGGTATAGGTAGCGCCGGCTTGACCAAAGTCGATCGATACTACCGCACCTGCTGCATCTTCGCTATCGCCGCCATTCAATCTATTTTCAAATTTCATTCTATAATAGATATTTTCACCCGCAACTACCGGGTTTTTGATCTGCTCAGGAGGTTCATGTAGTTTTTTTACATCCTCTTCGCTTCTTCGGTTACCATCATTATCAAAGAATTTAACCCAGTTAGAGGCGTTATAGACTTCATACTGATAGCACATTTGAGGGACATACAAATCGGCGGAAATAGCAATCATACTTATGAAGTTTTGATCGGCTTGACCTCCGTTGAGATTTTCAAACGCCGCACCTAAAGAGATGTTTAGACTAGATTGCGCATTCTTCATCTTTGAACTGATATCGAATTCGTCCAGATCAAATCCACCTAAATAACCGGTGCCATGTGGATAGCTATACTTATAGGTGCCGTTATCGTTTATAAGTAAAGCGACAGAGCCGTCGTATATATTAGCGCGATCGTTAGCTAACCATTGATTAACCCCATCGGATCCGTATAGCGAATCCATTCGTGCGGTTCCTTTGTACTGGACTTTAAAATACTCGTCGGAGGTCATTTTCCTCTCACCACCAAACCCTAAAAACCCTAGCTTTGCATTTACGGTTCCACTTTTAGGTGTATAAAATCCACTGATGGTAGCGTTAATGTTTATAGGCGTATATCCATTCTTCCAAGGGGTGAGGACAAAATAATCGCCGTAAATAGTTACGTTCTTTGGTTTAAAATATTTATTTTTATATTCTACGGCCTCTGCATAAGTCATTTTCCGACCCGTTACGCTATCGTTAGATTGTAAATTATTTAGCAAATCCCTTCTGGAGTTGGCGGTTTTATCATATACTATGATTATTCCCCATCCGCCGTACGGCCCAATACGAGCGCCGTCGAACTCTCCATTGGTAAAATCTGCACCGATTGGATCCATACCATCACTCGTTCTTACGTTTCCTACAGTAAATTCAATGCTATCGGAATAATCTACAAAATAATTCTTAACTTTATCAGTAATATCTTTAGTGCAGCCGTATTTTAAACGTAAACGTAGAGGTTTTCCGGAGCTTGCTAAAAAGTTCCAAGCAGCCGTTCCCTCGCATCTATCTCTATGAATATCTTCTATTATGCTAGCTTTACCTTTCGAACTTTTCATTGTAAATTTTACCCATGTATACCACTTAGCAAAACCGGTATCTTTTTTTCCGCCCCCCTGGTTATATTCTGCTAGGCTGTTAAAATCAGTCGTGCTGAATATATTTCCCTGCCAATAAAGTCTAGCATAGACTATATCGTCTTTAGTCACGCCCTTAGGAAGTCTCAAAACAGCTTTTGAACTATTCAAATAAAACTGTCCATTAGTATCATCTTTAATATATGTGCCTTTTGCTCCCCACATATAACCTTGACCGGCTTCAGTGGATTGGGACCAATCCAAACTAATCACCGGCTTTCCAGTCACGGCGTAGTCTCCAAAGACGTATGTGCCCGCACCGCCGAATCTAACTATCGGCTTTTGGTTTAATTCGTCAGACGGAAAGTTTTTTATAGTGGTGAAATTATACAAACCCTGATCTCCGTGCCAAGTCCAACCACCTCTCCTTCCGTCCAGCCAGCCATCGTCACGATACTCGTTGCTTATTGGGGTAGCAGGATTTATCTTCACGTTCGACCTGCTATCATCTGCAAACGCGTTTGTCAAACAACAAACGAACAGCGCCAAAAGAGGCGCAAAGCTAAAACTCTTAACTTTCATGATACTACCCTCCGGTCAATAACATAATTTTTAACTACTATTTTACATTTTTTTTGCTTAAATTACAGTGCAATTTGAAAGATTTATAATTAAAATTTAATTTATTTCAAATGGGACGGCAAATAATGACAACGCGATGAAAAAATTTCATAAAATATAAAAAATGCGGAAATTTATCAAAAATTTCAGCAAATTTTAAAATTCAAAAGCTCT
>CAUUSU010000060.1:0-7791 GCA_963547835.1 uncultured Campylobacter sp. | reverse complement strand
GCAGGGATTTCGCCTTTAAATTCATATCTTTTTAAATCCAGATTTATTAAAATTACTCGTTTATATTAAGCGACGATAAAATTTGCCGAAGCGCTCGGTGCCTGTGCGCATGAGTAATTAGCGCTCGCTACATAGGCGTAGAGGCTCGCATCCGTGTATGCTCGGACCCATACATGCAGTCGTCAGCACGGCGGCGCCATGGGCCATACGACTACGCGGCGGCGAGCGGCTTGGAGGTCGGTAGACGGCGCGTGATCGCGATTTTGCGCGAAATTAAGTCGGTAAAATTTAAACGCAAGATGATCTGCCGAGGAGACGTCGCCTAGATAAAATTTTAAACCGAGCCGCGATCGGTAGCGTAACGGCGTGCTAAATGAGCGGGCGGCGGCGGCGGCGCGATGCGCGAGCGTCGCGATAAGTCGGTAGCGCGTCGGATGGCGCGTAACACATCGGCGGCGCAGACGGCACGCCGTAGTCGAGAAGCGGAGCGGCGATACGTAGCTACTCGGCGCCGTATGACATAACCTTCGCTCGCGCAAATCATCATCGTAACGGCGCGATGATCGAAGCGAGCAGCGCTGCCGTGACGGCGGATCGTTGAAGAGCAGTGCAGCGGATACCGCAATAGCATGACGGCGCAGCAAGCAATGTAAAACACCGCGGTGACGCAATATGTAACCGCGATCGACAGGATGCGTATGCGGGTAAAGCGCAGTGCAAGTAGTGCAAACGCCGCGATACGATGATAGCGACCCGCGGAGCGTATAGGCAAGCAGCGGTGCGGACGGCGCAATAACGCCGAGGCGATACGATAGCGGCGATCAGCGAGGCGTACCAGTGCAGCAGCTTAGCGCTTGCAGGCACTCCGCGTGAAGTCGCTAAATTTTAAAAAAAGCAAGGAGATTTGATGCTTAAGGCGGGGATTGTCTATAAATTTGCGCTCATCGTGCTGCTAGGCTGCGCGCTTTGCGTTTTGGGCTTTTCAGGCGTTAATTTCGCGCGCGGCGAATATGACGAGGCGTGGATGAGCCTACATAAAATTGCAGGATTCGGTCTGCTTTGCGTCGCGATCTTGCATATAATCACGAGGCGAAAGAAGATCGTAAAGCTCTGGGGCGAGTTTTTGGACGTGGTGTTGAGCCGCAAGAATCCGGGCTTTTGTAATATGGATCGCATCATCGGCGCGATCGAGTCCTACAATATCAGAGAGATCGCTGGTAAAATGGGCTTTAGTGCGGACGAGCTCGCTGTGATTTTGAAATCAAACGATATCAAGCTCATAAGCGCAGATCAGGGCCTACGCGAGCTTGCGAAGTTTAACGACGAAAAAATTTTCTTCATCTTGGTGCTTTTAATCGAGGCAAAATTCGGCAAAGCAGGCGGATGCAAGGTCTAAATTTTAAAAGGCTTAATAGCCCGCGTTTGCGATCGCTTCGGCTTGAGAGTGTGCGATGAGCGGATCGATAATCTCGTCGAACAAGCCCCCTGCCATGATCGCGTCTAGGCGGTAGAGAGTTAAATTTATGCGGTGGTCGCTGATGCGGTTTTGCGGATAGTTGTAGGTACGGATCCGCCCCGAGCGGTCGCCGGTACCCACCTGATCCTTGCGATCTTTGCGCTCTTTTTCTAAGCGCTCCTGCTCCTGCATATCGTAAAGGCGTGCCTTTAGCACCTTCATTGCCGCCTCTTTGTTTTTGTGCTGATCCTTGCCGTCTTGGTTGGTGACGACTAAACCGGTCGGAATGTGAGTGATGCGAACGGCGCTATCGGTGGTATTTACGGACTGCCCGCCGTGGCCGGAGCTGCGCATAACGTCGATGCGAAGGTCGTTTGGGTTGATCTGTATCTCGCTATCCTCGATCTCGGGCATGACGGCGACGGTGATTGCAGAGGTATGCACCCTGCCCTGGCTCTCCGTTTCGGGGACGCGCTGCACGCGGTGGGTGCCGCCTTCAAATTTCAGTCGTGAATACGCTCCCGCGCCCTTTACGAGCAAGATTGCTTCTTTGTAGCCGCCGACGCTGCCTTCGCTAGTGCTTACGATCTCGCATTTATAGCCGCGAAGATCGGCGTAGCGCAGATACGCGCCGAGCAGATCGCCCGCAAACAGCGCCGCTTCGTCGCCGCCCGTACCGGCGCGGATCTCTAAAAAGATATTCTTATCGTCGTTGGGGTCTTTAGGAAGCAATAAAATTTTGATTTTTTCTTCGAGCTGCGGTTTTTCGCTCTCTAAGTTTTTAAGCTCCTCTTTGGCTAGCTCGCCGAGATCGGCATCGCTTAGCAAGGCTTTGTTTTCTTCGATCTGATTTAAAATTTTAAGATACTCGCTAGCCGCCTCTTTGATCGGCTCGATATTGCGCTGCTCCTTAGATAGCGCCGTCATATTAGCGATATCTGCGGTGACTGCGGGATCGCTAAGCATGCGTGAAAGCTCGTCGTAGCGATCCAAAAAAGGCTTTAGTTTATCGGCTAGCATTTAAATTTTATGCGTAAAGAGCGCTTACGCGGCGGTTTTTAAAGAATTTACGAGTTTGGCTAGGCGGCTTACTTTTCTGCTCGCGGTCTGTTTTTTCAAAAAGCCCCTGCTTACGAAGCTGTGAAAGCTTTCATTAGCCGTTTTTAGAGCCTGAGTCGCTGCGTCTAGATCCTTGCTCTCGACCGCCTCTCTTACGGCTTTTGTGATATTTTTTACTCTGGTGCGATAAAATCTATTTCGCTCCGTTCTTTTTATGGTTTGTCTCGCGCGTTTTTCGGCGGATTTGTGATTTGCCATAATGTTCCTTTTCAGTTAAATTTGAACCTGCGATTATACGTAAAAAATATTTAATCGACGCTTAATTTAAGTAAAATTTAAATATAGTTTAAATTCATGTAGATTAAACTTTTTCTGGTAGAATTTGCCGATTTTTATACAAGGATTTGATAATGAAACTTTTCGGAACGGACGGCGTACGCGGCAAGGCAGGGGAATTTCTGACCGCCGAGCTTGCGATGCGCGTAGCGATGGCGGCGGGGATTTACTTTAGGAAAAATTCCGTTACGAATATGATTTTAGTCGGCAAAGATACCCGCAGAAGCGGCTATATGATAGAAACAGCGATCGTTACGGGCCTTACCTCGGTAGGCTATAACGTCCGCCAGATCGGACCGATGCCTACTCCCGCAATCGCATTTCTCACCGAGGATATGCGCTGCGACGCAGGCATCATGATAAGCGCAAGTCACAATCCATACTACGACAACGGCATTAAATTTTTCAACAGCGAGGGCTTTAAACTCGACGAAAAAGAGGAAGCGCAGATCGAAAAAATTTATTTCAGCGACGAGCTCATCTCTGAGGCGCGCACCAAAATGATGCAAATAGGCGCTGCAAAGCGCGTGGACGACGTCATCGGCAGATATATCGTGCACATTAAAAATTCCTTCCCGAAGCAAAAGACGCTGCACGGGCTTCGCGTCGTGCTTGATTGCGCAAACGGAGCAAGCTACAGGGTCGCGCCTACCGTATTTAATGAGCTGGGGGCCGAAACGATCGTCATCGGCGACGAGCCTAACGGCAAAAATATTAATGATGCTTGCGGCGCGCTAAGCCCGCAAAATTTAGCCTCGGAGGTCAAAAGATTACGCGCCGATGTCGGCTTTGCCTTCGACGGGGATGCCGATAGGCTCGTAGTCGTTGATGAAAACGGCGAGATCATCCACGGCGACGCGCTACTTGGAATTTTAGCAGTCTATTTGAAAGGAAAAAATCGCTTAGCAGGCAATAAAATGGTAGCCACAGTGATGAGTAATTCTGCGCTGGAGGATTTTTTAGCTAAACACGACATCGCGCTTCATCGCTGCAATGTAGGCGATAAATTTGTACTTGAGACGATGCACGAACTAGGCGCAAATTTTGGCGGCGAGCAGAGCGGGCACGTGATCTTTGGCGATTACGCCAAAACGGGCGACGGCATCGCAAGCGCGCTGCAATTCGCCGCCTGCATGCTGGATATGAAAAAGAAGGCAAGCGAATTTTCGGGGATGATTAAGCCCTATCCGCAAATTTTAAAGAATTTAAAAATTTCGGATAAAAAGCCGCTTGAAAAATTAAAAGGGCTAAAGGAGCTTGAAGCAAGCCTCAAAGCGGACAAGATCCGCTCGCTCTTTCGCTACTCCGGCACCGAAAACGTTATCCGCCTCTTAATCGAGGGCAAAAACGAAAAACTGCTTCAAAAGCGAATGGACGAGGTCGAGAAATTTTTTACCAAAGCCCTAAATGAATAGCGTTGCGGTGAAATTTTACGGCGCGACAAGCTCATGGCTCGGTACAAAAGGCGCGGACAAAAAATGCAGGCTTTACATATTTAAATTTGGATTGCAAGATGGCTAAAACCTGTATTAAATTTATCTTGCTTTTCGCGGTGATCTTTGCGATCGATCAAACGATCAAACTTCTGTTTTTAAACGGCTTTTCGTGGCAAGGGGAGTTTTTTTCGCTAGAGCTTACGCTTAACCGCGGCGTTGCGTTTTCGATGTTTGCCTTTTTGGGCGAAAATTTAAAATTTATCCAGATCACGCTGATCTCGGCACTTGCGGCGTATGTATTTTATCATAAAAAGCTCTTTTGCGAGCACTGGATGCCGTTTGCGCTGATGCTCGCGGGAGGTTGTTCAAATTTGCTCGATCGCTTCATTCGCGGCGGCGTGGTCGATTACGTCGCGTGGCATAAGTGGTTTGAGTTCGCGGTGTTTAATTTCGCCGATGTAATGATAGATCTGGCCGTCGTGATTTTTATTTTTCAGGGCTTACGCACCGCAAAAAAGGAGAAAAATGAAGAGAAATAATTACATCGCTTACGCGCTTTGGTTTTTAGGTGCATTTTCGTGGATCGCAGCTATGCCGATCGGCGGCGGACTGCATAGAATTTATTGCGGTAAATTTATCAGCGGATTTGCTCAAATCGCGCTATTTTGGCTAGGGAGCTTTACACTATGGTTTTTAGTGGGCTTTTTGTTTTGGGCGATTTGGGGAATTTGGATTTTGCTAGATATATTTTTCGTAGGAATTTGGGTGGAAGATTTAAATGCTTTTGTAAGTGAGACGGAGGAAGACGACTACGAAGGACGTCTAAAAAAAGTCGATGCGCTCTTTGAGCTGTATCAAAAAGGCGCGATTTCTAAAGAGGAATTCGAGGCGCGAAAAGAAATTTTAATGAGAGATTAAGGAGAAAAAATGAGTTACTATTGGTTTAAATTTGTCCATTTTGCGGGCTTTATTTCATGGATGGCGATGCTGTTTTATATGCCGCGCCTGTATGTTTATCACGCTGAAAATTTAGACAAGCCGGATTTTGTAAAGGTCGTTAAAAAGATGGAGCGGATGCTGTATCATGCGATCGGCTGGATAGCGATGGTCGTGACGGTTTTTAGCGGCGTAATGCTTATCGTTTTAAATCCGGGGCTTATGAAGATGGGATATTTTCATCTAAAGCTGCTAGCCGGAGTTTTGTTGATCTGTTATCATTTGTGGCTCTATTATTATATGTATAAATTTGAAAAAAACGAGTGCCGCAGGAGTGGAAAGTACTTTCGTGCGATCAACGAAGGTCCTACGATCCTGATGTTTATAATACTTTATGCGATGCTAATAATGCCGAATTTACCGAGCAACTAAGCGCTTTGATAAAAATTTAATTAAAATTTGCATAAAATTAGGACAAAATTTTAAAGGAAGCATGTGCGGCAGATCATAAGAAAAATTTTATCGAGCGAAAGTAGCGCGGGAATTATACTGCTTTTATCCGCGGTCTTTGCAATCGTAGCTCAAAACGTAGGTTTTTTATCAAAATACTATGAGGCGTTTTTACATCTAAACTTCACCATAGGCGTCGGCCCTGCAAAGCTCGATGAATCGATGCATTTTTTAGTAAACGACGTGCTCATGGCGATATTTTTCTTCGCTATCGGACTTGAGCTAAAGCGCGAAAAGATCGAAGGACAACTGCGCCATTTCTCTCAAATTTTACTTCCTAGCTTCGCGGCTTTGGGCGGAGTAATGATGCCCGCGATTATATTTTCGATCATTAACTGGGGCGATGCCATTGCGATGAAGGGCTGGGCGATCCCAACGGCAACCGACATAGCCTTTGCCGTGGGCGTGATGGCACTTTTAGGCAAAAAAATCCCCGCGAGCCTTAAAATTTTCGTTTTGACGCTAGCGATAATGGACGATCTGTGTGCAATTTTAATCATCGCTTTGTTTTATTCCTCTACCATAAACGCAATCTATCTAGGCGGCGCAGCTGCCTGTGTTGCAATAATGTTAGCGATGAGCAGACTTGGTGTCGATAAAAAGCTTCCGTTTATCATCGTGGCCGTGGTGCTGTGGGTGATGGTACTAAACTCCGGTATCCACGCGACTATCGCGGGAGTGCTTGCGGGTTTTTGTATCCCGCTTAAGACCCGCTCGGGTTCTATGCTAAAGGATATGGAGCACGGACTAGCCTACCCCGTAAATTTTTTCATCTTGCCGATCTTTGCCTTTACAAACGCAGGCGTCTCGCTAGCGGGCATCAGTCCTAGTTTCCTTTTCGGCCCGGTACCGATGGGTATCATGCTCGGACTATTTTTCGGTAAACAGATTGGAATTTTTGCTTTCAGCTGGATCTTAATCAAAGCCAAAATCGCCTACATGCCCGAAAACGCAGGCTGGCCGCAGCTTTACGCCGTGGCAATTATCTGTGGTATCGGCTTTACGATGGCGCTTTTCGTCGACGGTCTGGCATACGGCGGCAGCGATATGTATCATTACACGGACAAGCTCGCGGTATTTTTAGGCTCGATAATTTCCGGAGTAGTGGGATTTTTCGTCGCAAAAGCAGTCGCGGTAAAACAAAGCTAAATTCTATAAAAAGATTAAAATTTTAAAATTTTACGAGCAACACAAAATTTCAAAATTCTACCGCTCAAAAAATTTCAAAATTTTAAGAACGGCTCTAAATTTTAAAATTTATAATCTAGAAAATTTAGCTTGAAATTCTGTTTAATCTAAGTACAGCTTAAACTACCAAAATTCCTGCATTTTGCATTAAGCTTAGCGCACATTCGTCGTAGTAACCGCGTTCATGATTCGGCGCATCGAAGGTAGCTACCGCACCTCGCGGAACGATGACATCCTTATCCTCTCCCGTTTCGTTGAGATAGGTGCGCAGGCTAAGCGCAAACTGCATCACGCAGATATCGGTGCAACAGCCCGTAATCACAAAGCGATCGAAACCACCCAAAATTTTCTTATCCAAATTATGAAAGCCGTTCGTGCTGCGCTTAAAAGTGACGTTTTGCTCGCTTACGTAGGGCGCGAGTTCCTCGATCACCTCCGCTTCGGGCGAGCCAACTAGGCAGTGAACCGGATAGCGCTTCATCTCCAAATCACGCTCGGCGTGAGCATCGCAGATGAAATGCACATTTTTCGCCGCCTCAATCTGTTTAAGCACCGCAGGAGCGATCTTTGCTATGCTAGGATCGGCCATCGCGCCGAATTTTACGAAGCCGTTTAGCATATCGATCACAAATACCAAAGTTTTCATCAAAACTCCTTATAAATTTCAGGTTTCATATCTTTTAAAAGATCCATTTTAGCGCGAAATTTTAAAATTTCATCTACATCCGCCCGAGCAATCTTTACGGCCTCTTTTTTGCCTAGGCGCGCGACGATCTCACCGCCCGGACCGATCAGCATGGAATTTCCGCCGAAACTCTCGCCCTGCCCCGTATCGCCGCAGCCGTTTACCGCGCAGATAAAAATTTGATT
>CAUUSU010000059.1:0-7811 GCA_963547835.1 uncultured Campylobacter sp. | reverse complement strand
GCGTTTGGTGGGTAAAATTTTAAATCAAAATTTAAAGGAAAGCTATGGATTTACGAGAAAATATGCTAGGGCAGCTGCGAGCGCTAAGCGAGGAGAAGTTGGCGAAATTTTCGCAGCGCCTAATACCCGCGCCGCAGATTTTGGGCGTGCGCACTCCAGCGCTGCGTGTGCTTGCTCGCAAAAGCTTTGCCGTTTTGGGAGGGACGGATGAGGCGCGGCGCGAGCTGCAAAATTATAAGCCCGTTTTTCACGAGGAGTTCGTGCTAAAGGGCTTTTTTATAATGCTTTTAAAGCGGGATGAGACGAAATTTGCCCTTGCGAGCGATTTTATCAAAACGATGCCAAATTGGGCGGTTTGCGATATGTTCGCTCCGAAATTCAGGGGCGCCGCTTTCGCGGGCGCGCTACTAAAGCAGGCTAAAAACGGCGTGAGCGAGTTTGAGAGACGATTTTTCTACGTTTATTTTATGCGAAATATGGACGCGATCTCGCCTAAAGAATTTCTTGAAATTTGCGCCGCCGAAAGCGACGGGCGGTACTACGTGCAGATGGGTGCGGCGTGGGCGATAGCCGAGATGTTTATCAAGCAGCGTGAGATCACGCTTGCGTTTTTGGCGAGCAAGCGGGCGGCTAAATTTATCCAAAACAAGGCGATTTCCAAGATCCGCGATAGCTTCCGCGTAAGCAAAGCCGATAAGGAGGCGCTTTTGAAGTATAAAATTTAACCGCAGCAGAAAGTGGCGGAGGTAGTTAAAATTTCAGTTGCGCGCGGGGCTTGTCAGCCAAAATCGCGAGCTTTAAAATGTAAATTTAAGGAGAGAAAATGTTTAGCAAAGAATTTTTGGAGATTTTGAATTACGAATGCGCCGTAGGTATCGCTACCTGCGCGCACGGCGAAGCACACATCAGCAACACGTGGAACAGATATCTCGTCATTAAGGGTGATCGCATCCTCATCCCCGCTGCGGGTATGAAAAAGACGCAAAGCAACGTGGAGGCTAATCCGAACGTCGAGCTTAGCGTCGCAACGAAGGAGCTAGCAGGCAGGTTCGGAGCGGGGCGTGGCTTTGTAGTGAAGGGCACAGCGCTTTTTATTGATAGCGGTGCGGAGTTTGAAGAAACGAAGGCGAAATTTCCGTTTGCTACGAGGCTACTTGAAATCACGGCTAGCAGCGTAAAACAGGTGCTGTAAGCCGAGCGGCATGCGGAATTTGAACAAAATTTTGCGGATGAAATTTCGCTTCGCCGCGAAATTTTAAAGCGGGCGAAATTTTAAAGTTAATAAAATTTCAAAGCCTGCAAAATTTCGAAGTCTGCGAGATCCATAAATCTCGCTCAAATTTTTAGAACCTAAATTTACGTATTGAAAGGAAAAGTATGAAACGATTAGAGGGCAAAACAGCCGTAATTACGGGCGGAAGCGACGGCATAGGGCTTGGCATCGCAAAGTGTTTCGCCGAAGAGGGCGCAAATTTGATCCTGCTCGGCAGAAGCGAGGAGAAATTAAAAATCGCGCAGGAGGCATTGGGCGGTTACGGCGTGAAAGCTTACGCGATAGAGACGGATTTGGCGCAAAGCAAAACGATAAAAGGCCTTTGCGAGCGCATTTTAGCACTACCCCTTAAGATAGATATCCTTGTAAATAACGCCGGACTGGGAAAATTCGTACCGTTTGAGGCGACCGACGAAGCGCTGCTGGATGCCCATCTAAACCTAAACGTCAAAGCGCCCTATCTGCTTACTCAGGGGCTTTTGGGCGCGCTTGCAGCTAGCAAGGGCTGCGTGATAAATATCTCGTCGTATTTTGCGAACCGAATGCTCGTGGGGCGCACTACGACGGCGTATTCGATCACCAAAGGCGCACTAAATTCTTTCACCAAATCGCTTGCCTTCGAGGTCGGCAAACTTGGCGTGCGCGTTAATGCCATAGCGCCCGGAAGCGTTCTGACGCCGCAGTTTGAGCGAAATTTAAGCGCGCTTAGCCCGCAGGGGCGCGAGGCGTTTGAACAGATGGTGCAAAATATCTATCCGCTCGGCAAAATCGGCAGCGCGCAGGACATCGGCGATGCGGCGGTGTTTTTGGCGTCGGATGCGGCGAAATGGGTCAGCGGCGCGATATTTGCGATAGACGGCGGGCTTACGACGAATTAGCCGCGACCGGGTGGAATTTTGGGTGCAGGTTTTGAAATATAAAATTTTACAGAGGCGAATTCCGCCGCGAGAAATTTTACCCTGCAAAATTTCGCAGCGGCAAATTTGCAACGAAATTTAGCCGCGTAGAATTTTACGGCGACGAATACTGCGCGCGAAATTCCGCCGTGGCAAAAGCGCAAAATTCTGCAAGCCGTGCGAATTACAACGTAAATTTTAAAATTTATATTGTAAAATTTTACGGCGTGCGGTTTGGGCGTAATCTCGCGGCGCAAAATTTGAAGCTGCGATAAAACGGCGCCTGCGGAGCTAAATTTAAAAAGCGGAGCCAGCAGCCGGTTTGAAATAACGAGAAATTTAACGAGATTGGAGATGGTTTGAAGGTTTTGTTTCTAGCGATTTTAGCGGTGTTTTTGAGCGCGAGCGCGGCGCTTTTTAGCTCGTGTGCAGCTCCGCTGGCGCCCGCGGGCAACGCGCTTAGCGTATACGACATCTACTCCGTAGCGCGCGACCGCCGCAGCGTCAGCGAGGTCGCTAGCGACAAGCTCATCCAGACTAAAATCCAAAGCAAAATTCTATTTACCAAAGGCCTTAGCAGCTGGGATCTGGAAGTCGAATGCTTCTACGGCGAGGTCTATCTCATCGGGCTGCTGGATAGCGAAGCGATGCGTGAGCCGCTACTTGCTTTAGCTAGACAAACCGAAGGCGTGCGGCGCGTGCATACCTATCTGCGCGTTAAAAAGCCCGAATATCCGTGCAATTCGTTTGAAATTTTTACAAATTTAAAGAAAAATCTCTTTTCCGATACCGACGTTTCGGGTACGGCCGTGCGCGTGGCGATCGTGGGCTGCGACGTGGTGTTTAGCGGCGTGGTGAGCGACATCGAGCACGAAAAGCACGCGATCTGGTATGCGACGCACGCGCCCGGGGTGCAGGACGTGTATTCGTTCCTGCGCGTGGTAAAGGAGTAGGGGCTTTGCGGTTAAATTTGATCGCTTCGGTACGGCAAATTTAACAACTTGCGGCGAGTTAAATTTAAGGATATGCTCGATTTATTTTAGCTCGTTTGCGGGGCGATCAGCGTGCATGAAATTAAAAATTTATCGACGCGCAAGATAACGGGGAATTTTAAAATTTGGCTCACGAGCGCGAGCATTAAGTAAATTTAAAGCCGCCTCAGACGATAATTTCGCAGATGAAATTTACGTCGTGAGCGCTCGCTGAAAAGTAGCGCCAGCGTGCCGATAAAAAGCGCACCGTGTTTAAATAGCAACCAAATCAAAGGCGGCTCAAGCGAGCGAAATTTAAAGCACTGCGTTTTAAAAGCGCCAAATTTAAAGCGAGCCGCCGAGCTAAATTTAAACGTAACGCGTGCATTGCGAGCTAAAATGAGCTAAATTTAAAATTGCGCTGCCGTTATCGGCGAAATTTCAGCGCCATGACGCGAGCGCTCGCGCTAAAACATACGATTAAAATGCCCCAAAGGGCGCAAAATTCAGTAAATTTAAGGAGAGAAAATGAGCCAAAGCCAAAAATGTACATACCAAACCGCGTGCGAGCTGCCTAATGTGAGGCTGATCAAGCACCCGCTGATCGAGCATAAGCTCACGATCCTGCGCGATCGAGGGACCGATCCGTTTCAGTTCCGCATGCTAGTCGATGAGATCAGCTACCTGATGATGTTTGAGGCGACGCGCGATCTGGCGCTGCGCGAGGTAAGCGTGCACACGCCCGTGGCGCAAACCAGCGCGTATAAGCTCGCCACAAAGATCATGATCTGCCCGATTTTGCGCGCCGCGCTGGGGATGCTAGATAGCGTATTTAAGCTTATGCCCGATGCTAGCGTTGGATTTTTAGGCTTTCAGCGCGACGAAAAGACCGCGCAGGCGGAGTTTTTTTACGCCAAGCTGCCCTCAGACGCCGCAGAGCGCACCGCAATCATCATCGATCCGATGTTTGCGACCGGCGGCACGGCGATCGATGCGGTGAAATTCCTGCTGAAAAACGGCGTCAAAAAGATCAAATTTATCTCCATCATCGCAGCGCCCGAGGGACTTCATAGATTTAGCGAGATCTACCCGCAGGTCGAGGTTTTTACCGCGGCGATCGACGAGAGACTAAACGAGCAAAAATATATCGTGCCGGGCCTCGGAGACGCGGGAGATAGGGTATTTAATACACTTTGAGATTTGGGCGGCGAAGGACTTTTGGCTGCGTTCAATTTGCGCGGACAGCATTTTATGCGGTATAAATTGATCGGCAGCAAACTTTACCGGCAATGGAATTTTACGCGACGCGAAATCTATTTAACAAATATGCGAGTTGTCGCCGCTCGGAATTCCGTCGCGGCAATAAATTCGGCAGAGCGCGTATTTTTTACAACGCGCGCAATACGTAGTGAAATTTAAAATTTGTAGCGCCATAAATTTGATGCGCTTTAAAATTTTAACTTGTCGTGGAATTTGCGGTATTTTTGGAATTTATCAAATAAAATTTTAGCTCCGCGATGTATAAAACACGTAAATTTCAAAGTAAGAGAAAGATGAAATAGGACGGTGAAATTTTATTATCGCCGAATTTTGCCGCAGAATTCTACTCGCGTAAGATTTTGCGGAGATTTTTACTGCATTAAAATTATGCGGAGAGCAGGAGCAAAATTTTAAAATTTAATCCCGCAAGTTGCGGTGTGAAATTTTACAGTTACCCGCGCCGCAAATATCACCATTTCAAACCACCTTTGATCGCGCTGTTACATAGCGCGCACAGCTCGCGAAAAAACTCCGAACAGTCACGCTTTTCATAGTAGCTTAAAACCCAGCCGTCGCCTACAAAATTTATCGAGCCGCAAAAATAACAAGTTTAAAGCCGCCGTATTTTGCGATCAAGAGCGATTTTACGCTTGCGAGCCGTGGAAATTTTGCGCCGCTATGCTGTTTTAGGCGCGATTTCGCCCTACTGCCGCCCAGTGCGAGCGTGACGAGCGCGAAATCTTGCAACCCGCAGTGAGCTATCGGTAAAATTTCAAGTAAGGGCAAAATTTCGCCGCTATAAATTAAAATCGTCCTTAGGCTCGGGAGAAATTCTAAAATAGCGGATGGGGGTAAAATTTTATCGCTAGGCCGTATGTCGGGCTCGAATTTAGGCAAAATGTCGATAAATTTTGGCTCGCAAAAGAGCCTACCACTTCGCAATTCTAACTACGCAAAATCACGCTTATATTGGCGCCGTAGCGTCCGCACCACAAAAATTTACAAATCGTGCGGCGAAATTCTTATTTCAGCAATCCGATAAGGAAGCAAGGCGGCGCGCCGGGCATACGCGAGGAGTAAAATTCTTACCCAAACGATCCACCCGCGCTAAAATGAAATTTCAAAATTTAGCGAGCAAAATTTGCTTACTTCACCAGTCCCGCTTCCCTTAAAAAGCAGCTCGGCTCGTAATTAATCTTTCTTATCTTATCAAATTTCGCATAGCTTAGCACCAGCTCGTCGCGCGCTCTGGTAACCGCCACGTAAAATAGCCGCCGCTCCTCCTCCAGGCTGCCGCCCATCGCCATTAGCTTGAGGTTCGGGAAGCGATTTTGCGCCAGATCGATGAGATAGACGCTGCAAAACTCGAGCCCCTTGCTTGCGTGCACGCTGAGCAGATTCACCCCTTCGCCCTCGCTCATCTCCTTTGCGCCCAGGGTTATGAAGTTATAAAAGCTCTGCGGATCCGCGTATTTGCCGGCGATCTGCTCTAGAATTCCGCATTTATCGTAGATGCGAGCGGTCTCGTCCTTTTTGCGATCCTCGTCTATCTTGCCGTTTTTTAGCGTCGCGCGTTTTGTCGCGATGAAATCTGCCACGAGCGCAAAAAGGCGCGAGTCTTTGATATGCGAGATGAGCGTGACGGATCTCGCAGCGGAGCCGCTTTTTTTAAAAATTTTATAAATTTCGTGCAAAAATACGGCGCCGCCCTCGGTGATTTTATTGTGTTTTAGCACCGGATGCGAGCGAAAAAACTCGTCAAATTCCAAAGCTTCAAAGCGCGATACCGAACCGATGATATCTACATCGTCAAAGAGCCCGAGCTGGTAGTTTTTCCTCTTTTTTTCAAAAATTTTAACGCTCTCGTCGGGACGCAAAAGCCCTGCGTGGATGCTTCCGTGTCCAAGCGCGATTAACGCGTCGAAAAGCTCCTTGCTTAGCGCGCTGCCGACGCCTCTTGCGTATTCGCACGTGCTCATAAATGCCATCATATCTTTTGGATTTATTATCATCGCGAAGATGTCCGTGAAGGCCTTGATCTCGCGACTTTCAAAAAAGCTCACGCCGCCTTTTCGCTTCGCGCCGATGCCGAGCTCCTTAAGCGCGACCTCGACGCCGTCGGCGCTGGAGTTGTTGCGAAAGATGACGGCGATCTTTTCGCGCGGAGTGCCGCTTTGCGCGATCTGCGCGGCTACGTGGGCATATTGCGCCGCCGTATCGTCGTAAACATGCAGCTTAGGCGCGCTAAATTTACCCTCGCGTCCCACGATCAGCTTCTTTTCGTAAAGGCGCGGATTGTTCGCGATGACGCGGTTTGCAAGCGCCAAAATCGCCGAGCTTGAGCGGTAGTTGATATTCAGCGCGTAAATTTTAGCGTCCGCAAAGCGCTTGCCGAAGCTGCCGATGATGTCGATATTTGCGCCGTTAAAGGCATAGATACTCTGATCGAAATCGCCGACGCAAAATAGGCTTTTCGTCGCAAAGGCATCGATGAGGCTTCCTTGCAGCGAGTTCGTGTCCTGATACTCGTCCACTAAAATTTCATCAAACCGCAGTGGCGCGCCCTTTTGCAGCTCATGGCGCATTTTTAGCAAAACGTCGTTGAAATCGGCGTAGTTAAATTTCGCTTTTTCCTCTTCAAACTCGCGCAAAATATCTGCGTAAATTTCGGCAAATTCCGCCTGATCCTCGTAGTTTTTGCTAAACCACGTCGCAAAATCCGCGCTCATCTCCTTGTTTTGATACAGCGAGTACACGTCGTACAGATACGCCCCGCCGTAGGGGCGCGCGTCGCTTACGTGATAAAATTTGCGCTTTTCTACGAGGCTTTTTAGCAGGGTTTTTAGCTCGGCGGGCTGCTTTAAGATCACGCCTTTGCCAAGCTCGCGAAGTAGGGCGTAGGATACGGCGTGGAAGGTTCCCGCGACGATTGCGGAGGTGATTTTTTTATCAAAATGCCGCTGCAGCCTCGCTATCATCTCGCTTGCGGCCTTATTCGTAAAAGTAAGAAGCAAAATTTTTCTAGGGCTCGTGCCAAGATTTAGCAGATGAGCGATGCGCGCGACGATGGTGCTGGTTTTGCCCGTGCCTGCGCTTGCGATTATTAGATTGTGCCCAGCAGGAGCGGTTGCGGCGGCGTATTGTTCGGTGTTTAGCTTAGCTAGAGCGTCCAAGATTATTCCTTTGCAAAAAGGCGCCATTATAGCCTAAAATCATTAAAATTCTTTGATATAATTGCGCGATGAAATTTCTAAAATTTACGTTAAAAATCGCGCTATTTTGCGCATTTGCATTCGCTCTGTTTTTGATCCTAGACGCGCTTTATCCGCTAAATTTGGATATGCTAAACAAGCAGAAGAGTAGAATTTTATATGACCGAAACGGCGAAATTTTAAATATGCAGATCAGCGA
>CAUUSU010000058.1:0-7894 GCA_963547835.1 uncultured Campylobacter sp. | reverse complement strand
ATCGCGCCGTCGTTTAGCACCAAACCGCCTATCAGCTGAACGTCGAAGTGGCGCATATTTAGCACTCTTTTGCCCGCCTCTCGCACGATAGCAAACACTTCGTTAAGCACGTCATCCGTGCTCTTTTCGCCCGCGCGAACTTGCGCTCTTAACGCTTCAAATTCCGCCTTAAGCGCCGCATCGTCCATCGCCGCGTAGTTTTCTTCAAGCGCACTGATCTGCGCTGCGCGCTTGGCGTATTGTTTGACGATCCTATCGTTTTTAGTACCGAAAATCCCGTGGATGACCTTTTTAAACATCTCAAACCTTAGTTTTAAAATTTTAACCGCGCATATTAACATATTTTTAGTTTCTATTTAATTAAATCCTAGAAAAACGGCTATAATACGCGTAAATTTTCAAAAATAAAGGCAAAATTTATGAAAAAAACTCTTATTTCTTTAGCGGCAAGCTGCGTTTTTGCGTTTGCAGGTGGGATAGAATTTAACACGCTGAGCGCAAATTTTTCGCAAACCGTGCAGAGCGACGATGCAAAAATCAGCTACGGCGGCGATTTTAGCGCCACAAAAGAGCACGCCGTGTGGCATTACAAGACCCCTACGATAAAAAATATATTTTTTAGCTTCACAAAGGTCGTCGTAATCGAGCCCGAACTTGAGCAAGCTATCATCACGAATATCAAAGAAACGCCGAATTTAACCGCGATCCTAGCGAACGCAAAACCCAATAAAAAGGGCGTTTATGAGGCGAGCTTCGACGACGTGAAATATCTCATCGAGCTAAAAGGTGATCTGCCGAGCAAAATCAGCTACACCGACAAAATGGACAATAAAGTCGTCATTAATCTAAGCAACGTCCGCAAAAACGCGCCGGTAAACGAGGCGATCTTTAAGCCCTCGATCCCCAAAAACTACGACATCATCACGCAGTAGGCGCGCGTGAGGCTACTTTTTGTATGTCACGGCAACATCTGTCGCTCGCCGATGGCGCAGTCCGTGATGCAAAATTTCATTAATCAAAGCGACCTAAGTGCGTGCGTGAGCGTGGACTCTGCGGCGACGCACGCCGACGAGATCGGCTCGCCGCCCTACTACGAAACGCAGCGCGTGCTAAAAGAGCAAAAGGTGCCGCTCGTAGCGCATCGCGCCGTGCAGGTCACGCCCGCGGACTACGAGCGCTACGATCTAATCCTTTGCATGGATGATGAAAATATGCGCTCGCTGGGGCGAATTTTTCGCGGCAAGGATATGGCTAAGGTAAAATTTCTTTTGGAATTTGCAGGGAAAAATTTTACAGACTGCGATGCGCGAAATTTCAAAGGCTCAGCAAAGCAAACCGGCTTAAATTTAAAAGGCGCCGGTTCAAATTTAACCCATCCCGAACACCTACAAATCGCCGATCCATACTACACGCGCGATTTTGAGCGCTGCTACGCAGATATCAAACGCGGCTGCGAGGGGCTCTTGCGATACATTAAAAATTCAGACGGAATTTGCTAAAATCCGCGATTAAATTTTAGCGTCTTTAAAGAGGCGCGGCTTAAAGTGATGATTCAAGGAAAAATATGTTTAGGCTTTTGATCGTTCCATATCTGATAATTGAGGCATTTACGACCTATTATTTCGTAAGCGCAAACGGCTTCGCGGCATACGCGGTGGAGATCGTCATAAGCGCGATTTTGGGCGGATACGTCGTGGCAAACCGCTCGTGGATGGGGTTTTTTAATCTAATGAAAATCTCGCCGAAAGAAATTTTAAGCGGCGTGGGCTTCGTCGTAGGCGGCGTCTTTCTCATTGCGCCTGGCATTTTCGGCGATATTTTGGGCGTTTGCGTAATCACTGCGTCGTTTTACTGCGTCACCAGCGACGTGCCTAAATTTAACACGAGCAGAGAAAATTCCGAAAAAAGCGAACGAAAATTCTGGCGACGCCACCGCGCAAACGACGACGTCATCGACGTAGAAGTGATCGAGGAGAACGAAATCGAGATCCGAAAAAGCATAGGAGAGGAAAAATGAAAAATTTGATCATCGCTACGCGCGGCAGCGTGCTTGCGCTGTGGCAGAGCGAGCATATCGCATCGCTGCTTGAAGCACATGGCATCCAAGCGCAGCTAAAAAGTATGAAAACCAAAGGCGATAAAATTTTAGACACGCCGCTTGCAAAGATCGGCGGCAAGGGGCTTTTTACGAAGGAGCTTGAGGAGAGTATGCTTCGCGGCGAAGCACATATCGCCGTGCATAGCCTAAAGGATGTGCCCGTGGAGTTTCCGCAAGGACTCGTACTGGCTGCGATCTGCGCGCGCGAAGATGTGCGCGATGCGATGATTAGCGAAAAATACTCTAAATTTGACGAGCTACCCCACGGCGCAAAAGTCGGCACCACGAGCCTTCGCCGCAAGATGCAGCTGCTTAGCATGCGAACTGATTTAAAGATAATCTCTTTACGCGGTAACGTCCAAACCCGCTTGCGAAAGCTCAAAGACGGAGAATTCGACGCGATCATCTTGGCGATGGCGGGCATCAACCGCCTAAATTTACGCGCCGAGGTAAAGCACGTAGCGCCCTTTGAGGTCTCGCAGATGATCCCTGCGATGGGGCAAGGAGCGCTCGGCATCGAGGCAGTGGATGAGCCGCAAATCCTGCGCGCGATAGAATTTTTAAAAGATGAGCGCGCGATTATCGAAACGACCGCGGAACGGGATTTCGTCAGGGTTTTAGAGGGCGGCTGCCAGGTGCCGATCGGCATCAACGCGCACCTTGACGGCGAAAATATCCATATCAGCGCGATCGTGGGCCTACCCGACGGCAGCGAAAGCATACGCCAAGACATCGTCGCGCAAAAATCGCAATACCAAGGCGTAGGCGCAGAGCTTGCGCGCGGCTTTATCGAAAAGGGCGCAAAGCAGCTTCTTGCGCGCGCCGAGGAGATGGCGAGCCTATAAAAACGAAATTTACGGAGTTTTAAAATTTATAAAATTTTGAAATTTCTAGAATTTATGGACTTTTTAAATTTATAAAATTTCAAAAGGTTAAATTTTGAACTTATTCAGATTTTTTAAAACAGCGGGATTTTCAAAAATTTTTGCCTCGTTCATACTTTGTGCAAGCTGCGCGTTAAACCTAAACGCGAGCTCTAACGAAGAGCTCGTCCGCTCGCTATTTAGCGACGTAAACTTCGATAAAAATCTTTATTTCAAAGGCGAGATGAGAAGTTATTTAAAGCGCAAATTCTACGCGGCGGATAATTATAGCGAAATCACGGTTGCTCCGCTTGGACGCAGTGACGAATTTAGCGAGATTTTTCACGTATTTTTGGGTTCTAAAGAGAAGCACTTCGATCTTTACGTCTATACTAAGGAGGACGGAATCTACGCCGTGCGAGTTTTGGCGCAAACCGCCATTATTGAGGCTATCGTAAGCGAATATGAAAAATTTAACGAGGCGCAAAAACGGGAGTTTGAGCAAAGAACCGATGCGGATATCGTAAATTTAAAGCTAATCTTAGCGCCCGATAAAGAGCTTATGGAGTTTGGAAAACAAAACTTATCGGCATTTGAAAAAATTTACGAGCTTTACGCCGGCGGCGAGTCCGAGCGCGCAAAGGCGGAGATCAAAAGCCTGCATCTCTCTCACGCCGAGACGGAGGGCAAAAGATTTATGCTACTTATCGGCGGGATTACCGATAACTCCGTGGGCTTTTTGCGGGTGCAAGATGAGGCGGATCTGCCTCAAATGAGCCCTAGCGAGTTTATAATGATAGAAAAAATTGCGCCGAATTGGTATCTTTTTAAAACCACATAAAAAGCCGCGCTGCAAGCGTGTTTGAAGCTTCGCGGCGATCTAAATTTAAAAGCATTGCCCGCGCCTTAACCATACCGCCGATCAAAAATCGAGCGAATTTTAAATTTAAACAGACGGTCTGCAAATTCCGTCTGCTGCGACTTTTGGGCGAAATTTTAAAATTTTGAAGTCTAAATTTAAACAAAATATCGCCAAAGCGCGCCGCGATAAATTTAAACATAGCGCGAAAGAGGCTTAAACATAGCGCTCACAAGCAATACGCTTAAAAACGCCACCTGGCCCAGGCTCAAACTGCGCAAAGTCCACTCCCGTCGCGTCCAAAACCGCCCGCGAATAAAAATAGAGGCTGTAAAATAGCTCATCGTCGTAAAAGTGCTCCTCCCAGCGCTCCTCGTCATTCTCATCGCTCTGCGGCCACAGATATTTTTCCGCAAGCATATCCGAAAAGCTCGCCAGCGGCGCTGCGTGCGAGATCTTATCGGCGTCATCGCAAATCTCAAGCATAAACGCAAAAAATCCGCCGAGCCGAGCCGCGATAAAGCCTGCCGCTTCGTTTTCGCAGTTTTTGTTTTCGTCGTTTCTACTTGCCGCATCATTTTGCCAGCTTTTATCCGCATTTCTATCCGCCGCGTTCTGATTATTTCCGTCGATTTCTTCCGCCGCAGCGTTTTGATTATTTTTATTCGCGTTTTTGCCCGCAGCCGCCCGCGCCTGCGTAAAAATACGCGCCAAAAACAGCAGCGCAAAAGGGGTTGCGTGCCAAAGCGTGCTTTGATGCTCTATCTCGTTAAAAATCTTACTAAGCGCGTCCTGGAGGGCTTTGCTATCAAATTTCTCCCACTCGCTCGCATCCGAGCTCTTATCCGCCGCGCTCGCTTTAAATTTACTCGCCTGGCTCGCTTTAAATTTTATCGCCGCGCTATCCGCACTCTTAAATTCCGCCTTGCCGCACTTCGCCGCGTCCGTTTTAAGCTCCGTCTCTCCGCCCGCTTTAAATTTCGCCGCTTCGTTATCTGCCTTTTTAAATTTCGACTCACTCTTTTGCGCTAAATTTACAGAATTTTGCGCCGCGCCGCATCTTGCCGCATCCGTAGAATTTTGCCCGCAACCGGGCTTGCTTTTTAAATTTTGCTCGCCGCCCAAGCCGTGCATCGCATCACAAGTTTCGATTGCCCGCGCGAGTTTTTCAAAAATTCCAACAAATCCGCTCGCCCTGCCGTAAGCGGTCGTGAGCCTACTCCACGGCACGTCCTGCACTTTTAAATTTGCGATATATTTCAAATTTTGCTCATTCATTCGCGCTCCTTGCGGATATTTTTAAATTTAAGCCCACGAGCCGCTAAAATCTGCGCTCTCGGTTCAAATTTAGCCTCTTTCGCACGCAAATTTAAACCGAGCTCAGGCGCAAAATTCTACCTCGTAAACTCCCTACTTTGCTCGATTAGATCCTCAATCTGCTCGCGCGGCACCGCATCAAGGCAGACGCTAATCCAGTGCTTTTTATTCATATGATAGGCTGCAAAAATTCCTTTTTCGTCACGCAAAATTGCCGCCAAATCGGGCGAAACTTTTAAATTTATCACGTCGCTTGAGCCAGGAAGCGCACGACCGAGCTTTTCGTTTGCAAGCCCGCGCATCAGAAGCGCAAACCACTTGCGCTTCCCTCCTGCGTGACGAAAAACCGCAAAATTCGGATATCCATCCCACAGATACTCGCCGTCCGCGCCGTAGCGCTGCTTCATTAGTTTTAGGACGCTGCTGAAGTTCATTCTCATTCCTTGATATCGATCTTTTCTTTGCGCAATCGCGCCAGCCACTCATCCAGCGTCTTTTCAAAGCCGATCCCCTTGCTTTCGTAAAATTTCGCCGCCTCGCTCATATAGGCTTGCTCGACCCAGCCGCCGAAGTCGTGCGGGTATTTGTAGTCTGCGATCTGCTTGTCCGAGTTGATGAGATAGCGCGGCGTAGGTAGCGGAGCGGCGGAGCGGACGAACTTCAAAGCGGCGTTGATGCCCAAATACGCCGCATTTGATTTGGGGCTGTGCGCCAGATAGATCGCGCATTGCCCCAAGATAATGCGAGCTTCGGGGTAGCCGATCTTGCTGACGGCAGTTAGCGTGCTGGCGGCGATATTTAGGGCGTTTGGATTGGCATTGCCGATATCCTCGCTAGCTAGGATCACCATCCTACGCGCGATAAAATCCGCGCTCTCGCCCGCATCTATCAGCCTCGCGACGTAATACAGCGCGGCGTCGGCGTCGCTTCCGCGTAGGCTTTTGATCATCGCGCTTGCTAGCTCATAATGCACGTCGTCGCTGCTAACGCCTGCAGCTACGGCATTTGCACGCAGCGTGCGAAGCGTATCCAGCGTAATGGCGCTGTCTGCCAAAAGCGCAAATTCCAGCAGGTTCAACATACTCCTCGCATCGCCGCTACTGGAGTTTAGCAGGTATTTTCGCGCCTCCTCGTCCATCTCAAAGCCGATCTCGCCCTGCACCCGCGCCAAAAGCGCCTCCAAATCCTCGTAGCTAAGCGGCTCGAACCCAAAGATCATCGAGCGTGAGCGGATGCCGCTGCTTAGCACGAACTGCGGATTTTCCGTCGTCGCGCCGATGATGATCGCGGCGTAGTTCTCCATCGGGATGAGCAGCACCTCCTGCTGCGTCTTGCTAAGGCGGTGGATCTCGTCGATGAAAATGAGCGGCTTGATGAGCGAGCCTGCGTGCGAGGATAGAATTTTGCGGATATCCTCGACCTTCAGGCTCGTGGCGTCAAGCTCGTAAAAATCGTAGTTCAGCTCGCTTGCGATCACGCGCGCCATCGTCGTTTTGCCACTGCCTGCGGCGCCGAAAAATATACTGTGCGGGATGCTGCCTGCGGCGACAAATTTTTTAAAAACCGCCACGATCTTGCCCTGCCCCACGATCTGCTCTAAGCTTTTGGGGCGAAATTTCAAGCTCAAACTCATTTTGCAACCTTAAAAATTTTGCCCCGATGATAGCGTTTTTATGATTAAATTTTGAAATTCGGCTAAATTTAAAGGGCGGAGTTTTGGATTTTTTATACGGCGAGGTTTTGAAATTTAAGCACGGCGCGGACTTGGAATTTACGCCGCACGAGCAAGCTTAAAAATTTCAGTAGAATTTTAAAATTTTATGTCGCGCGTGCGAGCTGGCGATATAAAATTTTACGGCGTACGGATCGCGCAGATTTGGCGGACTTAGCGGCTCTAAATTTAATGCCTGCGTATTGCGCGGTCGCGCCGCCATACATAGCACGCCTGAAATCAGCTCGGCGCGTAAGATGAAATTTTAAAATTTAGCCCTATTTTGGAATTAAATTTTATATCGTGACGGGCGACGAGCCGCTAAATTAGCAAATCAATAAATCGCAAAATCGGCAAAGCTAAAAAATCGTTTCACCCCCATAAAGTCATCGCGCAACCATCGCGACTATCGCCTCCCCGCGCAGAAACTATCGTATTAATCTCGCGCCTACGTAACGCGAAAAATGTAAAATATAGTCGCAATAACCCGCGCGATCGCGCAAAACTCATCGCGCCAATTCCGGCGCCAGCGTAAAATTTAATCGCGCTGAGCTATGCGCCCGCGTAAAATGCGTAAAAATTGCTGCGCTAACGCCGCACACACGCAAAACCGCCGTCTATTTGAAAAGCTCGGTAGAAAGATACCTCTCGCCGGTATCGCAGAGGATCGTAACGATCACTTTGCTCCTGTTTTCAGCCTTGGCGGCGATTTGCGCGGCAGCATAAACATTCGCACCGCTTGAGATACCCACCAGCAAGCCCTCTTTTTGCGCCAGCTGTCTAGCAGCAGCGAACGCATCGTCGTTTTCGACGCTCAAAAAGCCGTCGATGACGCTTCTGTCGAGATTAGCGGGGATAAAATTTGCGCCGATGCCCTGTATCTTGTGGCCGCCTGCGTTACCGCACGTAAGCAGCGGCGAGCTAGCGGGCTCCACGCCGTAAGCTTTGAGATTTGGATTTTTGGATTTTAAAAATTTCGCCGTGCCGCTAAGAGTGCCGCCGGTGCCGAATCCTGCGACTAAAATATCCGCCTTTCCGTCCGTTTG
>CAUUSU010000057.1:0-8037 GCA_963547835.1 uncultured Campylobacter sp. | reverse complement strand
TCGATGCCCACGATACGCACGATCTCCTCGCACACGTCGTGAGAATTTACGATATCGTGGCGGAAAGGCGGCACCTTGGCGGTGATAAGATCGGCTTCGACGCCCACATCAAAGCCCAGCCTTTTTAAAATTTTTACGATCTTATCGCGCGGAATTTGCGCGCCGATCATTGAGTCTATCTCTTTTTCGCTAAAGCCCACGATAAGCGGCTCCAAAGCGTTTGAAATCTTTTGTGTGCCCGCATATAGGCTAACGGCTTTATTTTTAAGTAGCAATCTAAATAGCAGATCGAGCCCTAGCCTAAGCTTTGGCTCGCTGCCTCTACTTGAGCGATACACATGCTCGTCGCCTTTTAGGCCTTTGTTTTCGTTTACTGCTTTGGCGATAATTAGTGGCGCGGTGTAGTTTGCCTCTAATAGCACCACTTTGCTACTACAACACGCCTTTAGCTCCGCATCTTGGCAAATCCCTGCTACACTAAGCAATCTCTTGCCCGCATAAACGCCGAACTCGCCGTTTGGCATAGGCTTTATGTCAAGCGCTACTTTGCCATCTGCGGAAGCGATCTTTTCAAAATCATAAGCACGCAGCAACACTCCGGTAGAATGAGTAGCGTAGTTGATGAAATTTTGCACCGCGCAGCTTTGCAAAATACCAACGCTTGCAAGACGCAAGGTCTGCTTTAAATTTAACTTCAGCTCGCCTTTGATCTCATAAGCTCGAAAAGCAAATTTAGCGCTTACCTCATCGCTTGCACGCACGCTTAGAATTCTACCGATACCAGGCGCTCCGTCGGCATCTTCAAACTCGTGCTTTTCCTTTAGCGGCAGATCAAGCGCTGCGCCTAGATCGCGCGCTATGCCTAAGATGCTAAGGCAGTCGCCGCGATTAGCGGTAAGCTCGATCTCGATAAGATCGTCGTTAAAAATTTCATACTCGCGCAGCTCCTTGCCCAGCACGAGCTCGCCGATACTGCTATCAAGCACCATAATGCCGTCATTCGTCTTGGCAAGCCCAAGCTCGGTTGCCGAACAGATCATGCCAAAGCTCTCCACGCCGCGAAGTTTGGCAGGCTTTATCTCAAGACCGCTAGGTAGCACGGCGCCGACGAGGCTAACCGCGACATATTGCCCTGCCTCAACATTTTTCGCGCCGCAGACGATCTGCAAGCTCTGCTTACCGACATCAACCTCGCAGACATTGAGATGATCAGAATTCTCGTGACGACGCTTGCTTTTTACGAGTCCTACTACGACGCCTTTAGGAAGCGAAATTTTATTGTGAGCGTCAACCTCCAGACCGATGGAATTTAGCGTAGAAAGCAGCCTTTCGCTTGAAATTTCGCTTATATCGATCCACTCCTGCAACCAATTTCTCGTTATTATCATTTAAACTGCTCCAATAATCTAATATCACCTTCAAATAGCGAGCGCAGATCGGGGATACCATGTAGCAGCATCGCAAATCTCTCCACGCCGAGCCCGAATGCGTATCCGCTGACGTTTTTCCAGCCTACTGCTTTAAAGACGTTAGGATCGACCACGCCGCTGCCTAACACCTCGAGCCAGCCCGTCTGCTTACAGACGCGGCATCCCTCGCCGTGGCAGAAAATACAGCTGATATCGACCTCGGTGCTTGGCTCCGTAAACGGAAAGAAGCTCGGGCGGAAGCGCACCTTTACGTCTCCAAACATATAGCGCAAAAATTCCTCCAAAATGTATTTTAAATTTGCAAAGCTCACGCGGTCTCCCTGCTCGACTACGAGGCCTTCTACTTGATGAAACATCGGCGTGTGGGTTAGATCCATATCGCGGCGAAAGACCGCGCCCGGGGCGATCATACGCACCGGCGGAGCTTTAAATTTCTCCATCGTGCGGATCTGAACGCCGCTGGTGTGCGTGCGTAGCAGCCGCCCGTCATTTAGATAAAACGTATCTTGCATATCGCGCGCAGGGTGGTATTTGGGTAAATTTAGCGCTTCAAAATTATGGAAGTCGTCCTCGATGAGCGGGCCGCTTTCGACGCTGAAATTTTGCGCGATGAAGTAGTCTATGATCTTATCCATCGTCTCCATCACGGGGTGTAGCGCGCCGCAGCTTACGTTTTCGTTAAAAAGCGTGACGTCGCTCGCTTCATTTTTCATCGCCTCTTTTTGCTCCGCCTCTTCCAAGCTCGCCCTTTTTGCGGCGATGAGCTCGCTGAAATAATCGCGCTTTTCATTCGCGCTTACGGCAAGCTCTTTTTTCTGCTCGGGCGCTGCGGATTTGAGCTCGGAAAAAAGCGCCGTTATGATGCCTTTTTTGCCGAAAAGCTCCAAGCGCACGGCTTCCAGCTCGCTTAGGCTCGATGCGGCGTCGATTTTTGCTTTAATCTCTTGCAAATTCTATCCTTGTGGTTAAATTTAATGGCGCGATTGTAGTTAAAATTTGATAAAAGCTAGGTAAATTTGCGTGTTTGGATTTTTTGGCTATAATCGCGGCTAAATTTCAACCATCATAAAAGGATCTAAAATGAACGTATTCGAAAAGATCGTAAACGGCGAAATCCCGTGCAATAAAGTGTTAGAGAACGATGAATTTTTGGCCTTCCACGACATAAACCCAAAAGCGCCGATCCATATCCTGGCGATCCCTAAGAAATGCTACGAAAACTTCCAAGTAACGCCACCTGAAGTGATGAGTAAAATGAGCGCTTTTATCCAAGAAGTAACTCGCAAAATGGGGCTTGATAAGAGCGGATACCGTCTCGTTTGCAACTGCGGCGAAAACGGCGGGCAGGAGGTGATGCATCTGCACTTTCATATCCTAGGCGGAATGAAACTGCCGTGGGACCGTGTCAGCGACCGCAATACCGAAGAGAATTTTTAAGACTAGAGCTTAATTCTATAAAAACTAAAATTCCGTGAAATTGTGAAATTTTACGGAATTTGCGAAATTCTTTGAAATTTTTAAAATTCCGCTTCATTTATAAGCACCGAGGTTTTAAAAATAATCAAAATAGTAAAACTATAAGCTAAATTTATCATCAGATGCTAAAGAGCAATATAAAATTTATCACAAACTAGCTCTTAGCAAATGCTGTTTTTTAGCTACAAAGCCTTGGCTTTTAGAATTTTTACGGCTACGAAATTTGAAATCGGCAAGAAAATTTTAACAACGCGGCAAAATTTTAAATGAAACCGAGCTTTATAAAAAGAGTTATGTTTTTACATAGCGAATGAGTTAAATTTCAACGATATGGAATTTGAAACCTACATAAATTTTACTTTGAATGAGCGATTTGGCTTTAGTTTTCAAGCAGAATTTAAAATTTTAGTGTGAAATCATAATCTTAGAATTTTAAAAATTTAAATAGTAGATTTAGGCTTTAGGGGCATGCGCCCCTAAAAATTTTGAAAGGATTTGCAAGGATTATTTGCTTAGCATTGAGCTTAGCATCCATAGGCGTTTTTCATAATCGCCGTAGTGATCCTGCGCAATATTTGAAGTCGTATCGTCGCCCTCTTCTTCGGCTACTTCTTGAAGCTTTTTAAACTCTTCTACCAAATACTCGTAGGCTTTTTTAACATCCTCAAGTACTTCGGTTACGCCGTAGCTGTCCTTTACGCTAATCGGAGCGTCTTTTGAAAGCTCAATTAGATCCTTAGCCTTAGTTACGGCCTTGCCACCTATTTGAAGCGCGCGCTCAGCCATATCGTCGAAAAGCTCGCCCATCTCGTCGTATGCTTTCTCGGTATAAGCGTGAACCTGCGCGAATTGTAAGCCCTTAACATTCCAGTGATAATCGTGGAATGCAACAAAGAACGCATGAGCATCCGCCTGAAGTTTGTTTAGTTGTTTTACTGTTTTTGACATTGTGTCTCCTTTATTTAAAATTGCTGTAATTATAGCAAGATTTGCTTAAATTATAATTATACTAAATAATAAATTTTATCTTTTAGTGAAATTTTGAAATTAAATGGCTTTTAAATTTATCTACAATTTTTTTGAAATTTCAGCTATGCTGCATTATAATGCCGCATTATGAAAAACAAATTTATGATAACCATAACCGACCTTAACGGCTCTAGGAATTTTTTGCTTTCGCAAATCATCAAAAAGATCGCGTTATATTTGGTACTATTTGTTTTCACCGTTTTTGTCACGGGTGCGCTATATATCAGGTATCTAGGCTCTAAAATCGACAGCCTTTCGCGAACTAAAACCGAGCTTAACGAGCTAAATCAAAAACTTCGCGACGGTATCGCGGCAAGTCAGATGGAATTTGAAGCCATCGAGGGTAAAATTTCGGATTTGGAGCATCAGTTTGGGCTTGATCCCGAGGAGGATGAGCGCGCGATCGACCGCCTATCTCACATCAAGCCTACTTCCGAACAAGAGATCAAAGAGCGCGCGCAAAAGATCATCAACGAAAAATTCTCCGACGCGCTGATAAAAGAAATTTTTATGCAGATCCCAAACGGCAGGGTCATGCGCACTCATCAGCTCAGCGAGAAATTCGGCTGGCGCAACCATCCCATCTTAAAGCGCAAGCAGTTTCACCCGGGCGTTGATCTACGTACGCCGCCTAAAACGCCTATCTACGCGCCTGCAGACGGCATCATCCAATACAGCGGCGCGGGCGCTACGGGCTACGGCAATCTAGTCGAGATTCGCCACAACTACGGTTTTACGACACGGTATGCGCATTTGGATTCAAATTTAACTCGCAAAGTAGGCGAGTTTGTAAACAAAGGTGATCTCATTGCTTTTAGCGGCAACACCGGACTTAGCACCGGACCTCATCTGCACTATGAGATTAGGTTTTTGCAGCTGCCGCTAGATCCGCTAAATTTCATCAACTGGAACGAAAAAAATTACAAAGAAATTTTTACTAAGGAGGAAGATGTCCCATGGCAATCTTTAATAAAGGCGATGCAAACACCGCTCAAACAACAATAATCTCGTCAGGCACGCTCATCAAAGGAGAGCTGCACCTGTCGTGCATTTTGCATATCGATGGCAATATCGAAGGCGACGTGATCTCCGATAATACTGTCGTCATCGGTAAAAATGGTACCGCGCGCGGCTCGATTAGGGCCAAACATATCGTAATCAGCGGTAAATTTTTCGGCAATATCGAAGCCGAGCTCGTCGAGCTACTAGGCGGCGGTGTGCTCGTAGGCGACGTGCTATCGCAAAGCTTCGGCATCGAAGTGGGCGCGAAATTTAACGGAAAAAGTGCGGTAAGTGGCGGCGATCAAGCCCTAGTCATCGACGGCAGCGCAAGCGAAGACGTCAAGCTCATCGACAAAGCTCTAGGCGAATAAATCGCGCACATTTGGAATTCTTGGGATTTAAAACGCTTTAGCTAACGGGGTTTTAGAATCTGATTGATATTAAAATTTTAAAATTTCTAACCTTTGGAATTCTTAGAATTTTAAAGATTTTTATATTTGCGAGATCTTAGAGTGTCATCAATCTTAAAATTTGGAATTTTAAAAAATTCCAAATTTTAAAATCCTCACAACCAAAATTATTGAAATTTTTAAGCTTTGAAATTTTCGAAATTTTAAAGCTTAAATATGCTTAAAATTTAAGAATTACGCAGATCGTAAAACCCTAAATCCTAAAATTTTGCGCTTACACGGGATTTTGAAATTTTGCTTGTAAGCCGGATTTTAAAATTCGCGCCCGGCTGAATTTAAAATTTTAAAATTTTGCCGCAAAATAACGCATGGACGCAAAATTTCTGCTCGCACAGACTTTAAAAGCTCGCATAAGTTTTAAGTTTCGCAGAAGCTGTGTAAGCAAGTATAAATTATCTCCGCCGAATGTTTTGACTCGTTATAGCTCTTTGTGCCGTCAGCTCAAAATATCCGAGTGGTGATAAATTCTGCGAGCTGAGCTAATTTAAGCCCATTATTAGATTAGTTATGTATAATGCGATTTCTTTTTGTGGACAGATGGGTGAGTGGCCGAAACCACACCCCTGCTAAGGGTGCAGCTTCTAACCGGGGCTCGAGGGTTCAAATCCCTCTCTGTCCGCCACTACTTTAGAATTTAAATCAATAAAATTTCACTTCCGTGATTCAGTCGCTTTAGCCGCCTAGGATGCTACCTAAAAGCAGCACCGGCATCATTAGTGGCATTACGATGAGTCCTTGTATGTCGGTATCCATTTTGGCATCGCGCTCACTTTTCATCCCGCTATCGACCGCTATACGCGCAGGATACTCGATCGGCACGCCTAGGCGGTGCGATCTGCGTAGCTCGTCGTGATCTTTTAGGCGCTTAAAATATTTGCCTTCGATCAGATAAGAGTAACGAAACGTAGAACTATACGCGGGCTCCAGCTGCTCTGGGTCGTCCATCAGCTTAGCCTGCACGGATAGCGGTAGATCGTATTTTACGAGCTCGATTTCGTGCTGGATATATGCGGCATCACTGCCTTCATTGTATCTGTCGATCGTGAGCATGCTTACGTTGCGCCTTATCGCGTCTTTATTTAGCGACGCCAGACTCGCAACCTTGGCGCGCACGGCGCTAAGATTCGCATCAAATACGTAATCATAAATCTCGCCGCTCATACGCAGCTGACCGCCAGACGCCGCGCTCATAGCGACGATATGCTCGCGCCCTTGCATGTAGCCCGGCAAATTCTTACTCGCACATCCGCTAAAAACCGCGCAGCATAGCGTCAAAATTTCATAAACTTCCTTTGTAAAATTTAAAGACGGATTGTATTAAATTTTACCTTAACGAGAGTGGAATTTTACGGCGCCGCAGAATAGAATTCTGCGGCGGAATTCTATGGCGACGCGTAGAATTTCGCGCGGATTTGCATTAAAATTCCGATGAAATTTCGCAAGAATTAAAGCCGGAATGCACGGAAGAGGCAAAAGAAGCGCAAGGGCGCTGCCAAGATCTTAAAATTTTAAAATCTCGAGGAAATTTCGCGAAAGGAAGCGAGCCATTTGCGCGTCAAAATTTAACCGTCATCGCGAGCTTGCTTTTAAATTTTAAAATTTTACGGCAGGCTTTTAAATTTTAAATTCCAAAGCCCTTTTTGATATGCGGCGCACTACTTTCGATTCGCGTTAGCAAGCATCAGCTTTATGCGGTTTTCTTGATTTACCGCGCTCGCGCCTGGGTCGTAGTCTATCGCGGCGATGTTTGCTTGCGGGTAGTTCTGTTTGATCTTTCGGATCATTCCGCGCGCGATGATGTGGTTTGGCAGGCAGCCAAAGGGCTGCGCGCATACGACGTTTTGTATGTCGTGGCGCATAAACTCGACCATCTCCGCCGTCAGCAGCCAGCCCTCGCCCATCTTCACGCCGTGACCGATGTAGCCGTCGGCGGCGGCGCGAACCTCGCTAAATGGGCTCGGCGCGCGAAAGCCGAAGCGCTTCATCTGCCTAATCATCATGCGCTGGAAAAATTCCACTACTTTAGCGACCGCAAGCGAGCCGTAATACGCCGCGCCACCCTTACCGTAGAGCTGCTTGTCGTAGACCGCATCGTAGATGCAGGTAAGCACGAAGTCCATCAGCCCCGTATTGACAGGCTCGGCGTTTTCGCGAATGAGGTATGCGTTTAGGCCGTTGTTGCCGATGGGCGAGTATTTGAGATAAATTTCGCCCACGATGCCTACCTTCACTCGTGGCTTATCGTCGCGCTCGATTTTAGCGAACTGCGATAGGATAAATTTGAAATTTTTCTTGAGATTGAAAAACGATCTTTGATCGGTCAAATTTTTGATCCGCTCGGCGCAGAGTTCGTAAATTTCATTCGTTTGGTTTTTGATCTTTTCGTAGGGTTTGCACTGATTATAAAGACTCATCATCAAATCGCCGTAAAATATCGCAGCAAAGAGCTTTAGAAGCGATTTTTTGCCGAGGCTAAATTCATTCTCATCTAGCGAGCCGAAATTTAACGAGATCGCGGGGACGTAGCTAAAGCCGCTGTCCTCAAGCGCTTTGCGAAGCAAATTTATGTAGTTACTCGCTCTGCAGCCGCCGCCCGTTTGGCTGATGAGAAGCGCTACTTTGTGCGTATC
>CAUUSU010000056.1:0-8056 GCA_963547835.1 uncultured Campylobacter sp. | reverse complement strand
CGCTTAAGTACTCGCGCCCGAGCGGTAAAATTTTCGTCCGTTGCCGCGCTTGCGATGGTTTTGCACAGGTGATCGTAAAAGACGAGGGCATCGGCATCGCGCGCGAGAAGCTGGATAAAATTTTTGACCGATTTTATCAGTGCGAGGAATCGCACAAACAGCTTGGTAGCGGGCTTGGGCTTAGCATCGTACGCAGAGCGCTCGATATTTTAGGCGGACAGATCGAATACGAAAGCGAACCCGGCATCGGAACCGAGGCGCGCGTTAAAATTCCGCTTTAAATTTCAGATCAAGACGGTACGGATGAGCTGCGTCTTGCAATTCGTAGCTCGCCGTAAAATTTCGCCCCACAGGCGAAGTCGCGCCGATGCAAGCTTTGACGATACGGGCCCCGACGGCGCAAGTCGCGCCGATGCAAGCTTTGACGACGTAAAAAAGCGCAGGCGTGTCGCGCGCCGCATTCACATAAAATTCTACTTTAAATTTTATATCGATTTGCCGCGGACGCTTCACGCACCGCGACGAGGTCGGAATTCTGCTTTAAATTTAGCGCGCGCTGCGACTTTGCCGCCCTTTACGACTTTACCGCGCATTACGGCGGACGGCAGGCTCGCTTAAATTTGCCGCGCCTTAACGCAGGTAGCTGAATTTTGCCTGAAATCTGCCGCCGCTCGCACTTTACGACAGGCGGTAAAAATTTCGCCGTAAATTTTAAAAGACACATTAAGAACACAATCACCTTATATAATCCCGCCCATAGATCGATCGGGCTCTTAGTAGCCCAGGTCGGCAGATAATAAAATTAAAAACAAAGGAGAAGCGATGAGTAAGGCCGTACTTCACTCAGTGTTAGCGATAGAAGCCATTTTATGGGGGCTTTTATCGGCTGTGATTATAGGTGCGTAAATTTTACGCTTTGAGCTAGGCGATCCACCGAAATAATTTATAAAATTTACGAAATTTGCGCCCTACTTCGCATCTGCCGACAAAGGGGCGCACCTGCGCTAGCTATCTAAACTAAATTTATCCGCTATTTATCCGCTCATCATATGCGCGCAAGCCCCGTCTCACGCAAGCCTTAGTGCGCGAATCCCGCTGCGCGCAATCCCACCGCACAAACTATAAAGACCGATAAAATTCCCAAATACTACAAACGGACGAACAAGCCTATTGCGCCTCATTTCGTCCGCGCCTTTTGCAATATGTGCTCGCTCGCAAAACAGCTTGCGATAGGAAAATGATTTGAACGGCGCAAATTTTTAAATACGCGACCCACTCCCGGGTGCGCGAATTTACGCCTTTGCCGCTAAGCGATTTTTAAAAGCTCTCAAGCTAAAATTTATCTCGATCTAAGATCAAATTTAAACTCAACCAAGACGACGAAAATTTTACGAAAGATGCCGCAAGCGGCAAAATCTCAAAGGAGCCTAGCGTGAAAAGATTGATAAATTTCCTGAGACACATTTGCACGGACCTGCTTGCAGGCAGAGCGCTACTGCATCCGATCCTGCTTACGGCTGCGTTTTTAGCGGCGAAATTCGGCGCGCTATATGTCATAGATGAAAAAATTTTAGGAAGCGGCTATGATTTGGGGATATTTGGAGAATTCGCTTATTACATATTTTTTGATTTTGTCGCAGGCGCCTTTTTTATAATACTTTGTGCGCACGTCATCTACGCAACATCTAAAGTCCAATCACTTAAAATTTTACGCAAAATTTTACTCGCGGTGATCTTAGCATCCTGCGCGCTGGGTTATTTTACTTCGGACGTAAACTACCAAAAAATAGGCGTCCTTGAAACCTTTTTGATCGCCTCGCTAATTTGCATTTGCATCTATTCGGTCGCGATCGAAATATCAAGCGACTGCTCAAATGCGGTATTTTGGGATTTTGTTTATGTTCTTAATTACATAGGTGCCTTATTTCTAATATTTCATGCGCAAGCCGCCGACATCGTAGCCGTCATTTTAATAATCCTTTGTCCGCTCGCGTGGGCGTTTTATTTCAAATACGAATTTCAAAAATCGCTCGCGAGAGACGCCGCGAGCAGCGATGAAATTTTAAATAGTGCAAACGGCGATGAAATTTCAAAAAGCAAAGCACGCGCGGAGAGTTAAATTTTAAAAATTTCACCGCAAAGGGCTAAATTTATGAAATTTCGCTCTGGTTAAATTTTAAAATTTACCGCGCGGCGCTTTTATCCTTTTATATCCTCGATCATCTCTTCTATGAAACGGGCGGTATCAATTAGGCTAAAGCCCCACACTTTGGGATCTGCTGTGATCTCATCATAAAAATATTCCAAATTTCTCGCAGGAGCGAGCATTCCTAATGCAAATGGAGCTAGTTTTATTTTGCCGATCTTTTGTAGATGAGGCAGCAGCTCCTTTAAATCCTTATTAAACCAGCAGTCCGTTCTAAGGAAGCCGCCGTTTTTCGAGCCTGCGATCTTGCTTTTTAAAAAATCATCCATGCTGGGCGGTTCTTTTTGCAGCACTCTGGTGCAGGCCAGATGATACTCGATCTTTCTGGGCGTTTGATCTACCGCCGAGACAAAGCAAACGCCGTATCCCTGCTGCATCCGGATAGACAAAACGTCGCCCTCCTCAAAACAGGGCGGTTTTTGTTTCGAAATTTTGGGCCGTTTAAGCGGTCTAGGGTTTTCGCTTTTTAGCTGAAGCGCCAATTTGTCAAGCGCTTTTTGGCGGCTCTTTTGGGATTTTTCAAAGACCTTGTTCCACATCCCGCTTGCGCCGCCTTTTATGATAGCAAGGGCTTTTTCGCGGATTTCGTCGTTTAAAAATCCGATCTTCCAAAGCGAATACGCCAGAGCCGTCCAATAAATCTCGCTATAAAGCTCATCGGTGCAGAAATTCTCCGCCTGCGCTAAAACATCTTGCAGGATAGTTTCAACATTTTCGCCGTCCCTATATCGCTCGGTAATAGTCAAGTAGATATCGTATCCGTCGTCGCTGTCGATAATTTTCACCCCGTCTATCGCCATTTTGTCTCCTTTATCTTGATCTCTTTTGCCGATTTCGCTGAGCCGAATTTTATCAAAATTTGAGCACCTGAAAGACAAATCGCCATTGAAATTTCGCTTTAACGGCGGCGAGCTTTGCTTATAAATACAGCGCCGCCCAGTTTATAAAATTTAACTAGCTCAAAATTTGGATGAATTTTTAAAATTTCACTCGCAAGAGCGGCTATCTACCAAATTCAGACATTCTTAAATTTTAAGCTTTTCTCTTGGGGGCGGAAGGGGTTCTACTTACGAAGCGTCGCCCTCCTTTGCTTCCGCACCGCCTCGCAACTGCAAGTAAACCAGCCCCTAAAAACACCACCATCCTCTCATCGCGCGCTGTATATTTTCAAAGTAAAATTTACGCTCGTAGCAGCGCTGCCCCAAGCTAGCACACCTTTAAGTTTGACGAATTTATTTAAACAAACGCAGTAAAATCCGAGCGTAAAATTTAACGGAGTAAATTTTACTTTGCATCAAAGCGCGAATCTAGGAGCCAAAATGCCAAAAATCGTAATTTTTTTCAAATGTGTCTGCACAGATATTTTCGCGGGCAGGGTCTTGCTACATCCGATTTTACTTACGGCTGCGTTTTTAGTGGCTAGATCCGGTGCGTTTTGGCTGATAAATAACGCAATATTTGGCCTCGGTTACGACTGGGGTTTTCTGGGCGACGGCTTCTTTTTAATGTTTTACCACTTTATCATAAATGCATATTTTTTAGTATTTTGCTCCTATATGCTATTTAGGGCTTCTTTTGCGCGCTGGCTCAAATTTATCTGGCTGGTGCTCGCTATTTTTATACTTATAGGCTGTATTTACGGCTATTTTGACGCTCATATAGACCGCCAAAAAGAAGGGGTATTCGCTGGCTTTTTTATCGCATCTTTAGTTGCGATTTGCGCTTATGTTTTAGTAATAACGATTGAGTTAAAAAGTTTCCTACCGATCGCATACACGGTCGTTTATCTGATTAGTTTCTCCGCCTCGATATGGATAGTTTTTAATACGCAAGGAAATTACACTACAATGGTTTTAAATATCCTTTGCCCGCTTGCGTGGACGTTTTATTTTAAATACAAATTTAAAGGAACACTTGCTAAAAACGCCGAAAACGAGAGTAAAATTTAAAGTACGAAGTCGGGCAAATTTGGAGATTTAGCAAGTTAAATTTTCACTTCGTCTGCAAATCCGTCAAATTAAGGATAAAATTTTGCTACCCAAATTTTAGCCGTGATTAAAAATACGCAAGCAAAAAGCTATTTTGCGTTAAAGTCCTCAAATTTAGTCGGTAAATTTCGCTCCAAAGAGCGGTTTTAAACGCCGATGTTTGACTAAATTTAGAAATCTTAAAAACTAGCCAAAAGATCCGAAACCCAAAATCCAAGCCGCGCCAAAAGTCCTAAGTCTAAAAATTTATCTATCGTTATACAAAGTATCGTGACGATAAGCGCGATCATCCAGCGCTTTTGAGCCTTTTTGCTGATCTTGTGCGAGGTTTTGACGCCCGCGTAAACTCCCGCTAGCGAGCCGATGCCTAGCAACGCGCCGATCTTGTAGTACACGAGCCCGTGCGCGGAAAGGCTCAGAAAGCCCGCGCTTGAGGAAAATATTACGAAAAATAGCCCCGTGCTGACGGCCTTTTTGATGTCGTAGTTTAAAAAGCTGATCAAAATAGGCATCACGAATACCGCGCCGCCGATACCCACGCTGATCGCCACGGCGCCCACCGCAAGTCCCACGATAAAGAGCAAAATTTTAGATTCATTGGTCTCGCCGGTGGGCTCGGTCGGGGTTTTGAATAGTTTGATTAAATTTATGATCTGCACCAAAATGAGCGTGCCTAGCAGGAATTTTGAGGAGAAATAGCTTACGATAAAGCCGCTGCTAAGCGCGCCACAAAAGCCTCCGAGCCCCAGCACCAGCGCGGGCGCGACGTCGAGCATTTTGCTTTTAAAATTTACGAACGAGCCGAAAATCGAGCTAAAGATCATCTGCATGATGCTGATGCCGATGGCGTACTTGACATCGTAGCCGAATAGCATCATCACGGGCACCACGATCGTGCCGCCGCCGATGCCGAAAAATCCGCTGATAAAGCCTACCGCAACTCCGATTAAAATGTATTCAAAAAACATCCGTATTCCTTATTTTAGCCCCTTTGATCTCTCTGAACTCCGCTTTTTTCGGCTTGTAATTAAATTTTACCGCTTACAAGCATTTAAATTTAGGCGCAAAATTTAGCAAATTTAAAGCTTATAGCCGTTTTGCTTCGCGCATCCATTCGCGGCAACGCTCGCGCGAAATTTTTACGTTTTCATATCGCAAGGTATCCGCGCGAAAGCATTTTAGGCTCAGTTCATTACCCTCAAAGCCCGCGAAATCAGCTTGCTCGTAGATGTCGTAACCGCCCTGCATGCAGTCTAAAACATCGACATATCTCTGCTCTTCGCTCATCGGCTCGGCAAAGCTCACCAAATGCACGCCGTTTGGAGCCGCCCAGTAGCAGCCGCTAACGGCCAGCGCGTCCCAACCCCGCAGATAGTGCACGCCGTCCCAAATGAAGCTCTCCTTGCCGTCTAGCCAGGCGTCCGGCACGAAGCGCATGATCTGCGCTGAGGCTAGATCAAGCACGCTGTAGCCGTATAGATCCTGGCGAAAAACGAGGTAAAATTTGCCGTCTGCGTGGCGGATTAGGCTAAAAAATTCCGCCCGATCGTCTATACAGCGCCAGCTTTTTATCTGCGTTTTGTGAGTATCAAACAGCGTGTATTCGCCGCCGCTGAAGCTTGTCGCGCCGAGCCTATATGAGTCCTTTACGATCTCATATCCGCCGCTTAAATTTATCGTTTGGCGCCGGGTAAAATTTCGCCCCTCAAAAATAGCTTCCGCCTGTTTGATGCGCGCTTGGTACTGCGCGGAATTTACGGCGTTTGCCATCGTACGCTCCTTAAAATTTTATGTAGGCGGGTTAAATTTTACGCTGCCGCCAACAGCTCGCGCTTCTTAAATTTCATCCGAACCGAATAAATTTAGCCTCGCATGGCGGCAAAATTTGACCGATAAACGGCAAACTCAATCATTTGGCGGCAACCGATAACCGCTAAGCGTAGCCTATGAGCGTTATGTACCAGCGCCGAAATTTTAAATCTTGCTTTGCGAATTTTTTAAAATTTACCCGCAGTTTCGGCGCCCTGCGGATATCTTGCGATACTGCGTCGCCTTCAAATGCTCGCGCACGAGAGGCTGAAATTTTACTAGCGTTTAAAATTTCACGATATTTAAAATTCTGCGGCGTTTTAAATTCCAGCGAAATTCTAAATTCTGCGAGTATTTAGAATTTACAATCTTTAAAATTCCACCGACGCCTTAAATTTTATCCGACGTGGGCAGGCCGCAAACCACCCGGACGGACAGACCGCTCAAATTTGCTCGCCCGCGCGACGTCGCTAGCTATTACTCAAATTTACTCTCCTACGCTGTGCCGCCAACGTATAAATTTAAAATTTTACTCGCTCAAGACGCTGCGACTATTACTCGGATTTATCCCCCTCCTTGGCGCCCGAAATTTTATCCAGCACCTTTTTGCCGACCTCGCTTTGATTTAGCGCTTCGAGCATCGCGGCTAGCTGCGTGCCGCCCTTAGCGCTTAAAATTTCGCCGAATTTACTCATCCCCTCGCCCACGCTGCCTTCGTTTGCGATGATCTTAAGATCCGCCGCGCTTAGCGCCTTGGCCTGCTCTAGGCCGATGTCGCGGTTTGCTTCGATCTGTTTGATCGAAATGAGATAGGTCTGGTATCCCTGATTTTCGCCGATCTCGCGCGCGAGCTCGATCTGTGCGTTTACGGGCGCGAGCTCTTTTAGCCTAAGCGCCTCAGCCTCGGCAGAGCCTATCTTTAGCGTACCCTGCGCTTCTTTATCCTTCATCTCCAAAAGCGCCGCGGCGGCGAGAAACTGCTTCTCTTTATCGCCCTGCGCTACTAAAATTTGATTTTCCTTGATCGCTTCGGCGTCGCGGATTTTGGCGTTTTTGCGCGCTTCGGCGTCGATCTCGATCTTGCGCTGCTCCTGCTCGGCTTTTACGATCTCCACTTGCTTTTTTATCTCGGCTTGCTTAACGTCGTTTACCCGCACGACCTCCATCGCCTTTTCCTGCGTGATCTTTTGCTGATCCTTGATGAGCTGCTCGGCCTGCTCCTTTGAGATCGCGACCTCTCGCTCGTTTTCGACGGTTTTAAGGCCTACCATCTTATTGGCTTCCTGCTGGCGCACTTCGGTTGCCTGCGCGGCTTCGATCTCGGCGATCTGGGCGAGCTTGGTGTTGTTTGCGACCTCGACGCGGCTTTCCTTTTCGATCTGGGATTTTTTCTTCTCCATGATGTTTAAAATGACCTTGCTACCGCTGCTATCTCGGATATCCATCAGCTCGATGTTTTTAACGGGCTCGATACCCCAGTTTTCAAGCTGCGTCTTTACCGCCTTGGTAAAATCATCTCCGAGCTCGGAGCGGATCTGCAAGATATCCTCAAGCACGCGGCTAGAGAGGATCGAGCGGATCGAGCCTTGAATGATATTTCTAAGCTGATTGTTAAGATCCTCAAAATTATTGACGCGTTGCGCGGCTAAATTTGAATCCATAATCCTAAAAAACGCCGTAATATCGACTACAAAAGGAAGCCTGCCCAGATCATACGCCTCGTAATCCTCGATCTTGATGCTAAAAACAGAGACCGGCAAAACGATCTTCGTAACGCCCAGCACCGGCACCCAGCTCGGGAATTCGTAGTAGCTGTTGCCGTTGCCGGTATCTTTGCCGTAGCTCGTCGTCTTGCGCGCGCTCTGGACGATATGCACTTCGTTCGTCTCCACTACGCGCCTAAAAAACAGCGGCACGATGATGAAAAGCACCGCTAAAATCCCGACTGCGACGCCGATCAAATATAAAATTTCGCCCATTTTCTCTCCTTTAAAAATGCTAAATTTAAAATGGATTATATAAAAATTTACTTTGAAAAATAATAAATGATCGC
>CAUUSU010000055.1:0-8109 GCA_963547835.1 uncultured Campylobacter sp. | reverse complement strand
AAAGACGCGGTAAGCGCCGCGGCGTATATAAACTCTATCGGATTTAGCATTACGCCCGAGCAGATCGGCGCCTTGGCTTCAAACGTCGGCGAAACCACGATGATGAGCCGCACGGGCGGCGCTCCTACCTTTGCGATGGGGCTAACGATGCTGCTGCATCAGATCATCGGCGGCAAGGAGCTGATGGCGTTTTGGTACCATTTCGCGATTTTGTTTGAGGCGCTGTTTATTCTGACCGCAGTCGATGCTGGCACGCGCACCGGGCGCTTTATGGTGCAAGAAATTTTAGGCAATGTCTATAAGCCATTCTCCGATACTAAAAATTCCCTCTACGGCATCATCGCGACGGTGATCTGCGTGGCGGGCTGGGGCTATCTGCTCTACAGCGGCGTTACCGATCCTATGGGCGGAATTTACACGCTATGGCCGCTTTTCGGCGCGTCCAATCAGATGCTCGCGGGTATCGCGCTGCTGCTTGCGACGGTGGTGCTTTTTAAAATGGGCAAGCAAAAATACGCCTTCGTCACGATCGCTCCTGCGATCTGGGTGCTTATAACCACGCTTTATGCGGCGATCTTGAAGCTGATGCCGGCTAACGGTGAGCGCGTGCACGACGCGGTAAGCCACGTGGCTATCGCGCAAAATACCGCCGCTAAGCTCGCTAGTCTAAGCGATCCTGCGGCGATCGAAAAGGCGCAGGCTATCATCAGAAATAACGTCATCGACGCCGTGCTATGTGCTCTTTTCGTCGTCGTTACGATCATCGTCATCGCCCAAACGATCCGAATGTGCCTTAAAATTTCAAAAGGCGGCGCGAGCGAGGGATATTTTAAGCTGGCGGAAAGCGAGTACGTGGATAGGGGCGTTTATGAAAAAGTTTAAATTTAATCCGCTCGCAGCCCCGAAGGCAGTGGCGAGGTTTTTGGCGCGCGCGGATGCCGCACTTGCGCCGCTCATCGGGCTCGGCGATTACGAGGGCTATCTGCGCCATTTCAGAAGCGCTCATCCGGACGAAATCCCGCTAAGCAGGGCGGAATTTTTCCGCGCGATGCAAGATAGCAAGGCGAAAAACGTCAAGTGCTGATAGCGGCGAAAGGGCGCGGTCGCGCCGTACTCATCGCCGGCCCGCGACGCTTTGCCGTCATGTCGTGAAATTTCGCTGCGGGTTTGAAATTTTAATTTAGACTAGGGCGCGGATAAAGTGCGCGAACGAGGTTAAATTTAGCACGCCGCGCAAACCGCCTCTGAGAAAATTTGACTAGCGGCATGTGAGATCGTGAAATTTAGCACATCACACTGCGAAATTTGACGCATAAGGTTGCGAAATTTCACCGCCGCCTTATTGTTTAATTACGATTATTTGTCGCCCTTGCAGCTATTTGTATTACCGTTTTGGTAAATTACTTTAAATTTAAGCCTGTATTTCATAAAATAGAGAAATTTTCAATAAGGATCAGATCATGAAAAAAGCGATTTGGATTTTCTTAAGTGCGGCAACCCTGCTTGCTACTGAGGTGAATGTCGTTATCCAAAAGCTACAAAGCGAATGCGAGCAAAATAACACGGAAAGCTGCATTAATCTCGGGGCCTTGTATGAGCGGGGTGAGGAGGGTGTAAAGCAAGATTATAAAAAAGCAAACGAGCTATATTCCAAAGCGTGTGATTTGGGAGATAATCTAGGATGTCTTGTTCTGGGTAGTTTATGTTTGGTAGACGCGGATTATAAAAAAGCGATCGAATTATTTACGAAAGTATGCGATTCGGGCATGAGTAGGGGTTGCCGCAACATCGGGAATATGTATGATAGCTACAGGGGCGTAGGCAGAGATGCAAAGCTTGCGAAAGAGTATTTTCGCAAAGCGTGCAATTTAGGGGATCAGCTCGGCTGCGATGACTACAAACGACTAAGCGAGCTAGGATATTAAATTTAAATGCGCGCCGCGGATTTGAAATTTTAAATTTAGACTAGGTGCGGATAAAGTGCGCGCGAAGTTAAATTTAGCACGCCTCGCAAACCGCCGCCGAGTGAAATTTAGACTAGCCGCGCGGCGTAAATTTTAAAATGATTAAATTTCAAGGTGCCACGAAGCCTGCAAATCTTTTTTGTGCTAGCCAAAAGCTCGCAGGCTTTGGAAATTTAAAATTCGAAATTCTAAAATCTGTAAAGCAAGATTTCGCGCCGTATCGTTTCGCGGGCGAGATTTATACTGCAAAATTCAGCGCCGCGCAGAGTGAATTAAAATGTATTAATACCGTAAGAGAGGAGCGGTTTTGATCTTAAGCTGATACCAAAATAATTTATCGTGCTTGATTTTCCAAAAAGCCCCTTAATTTCATATTGCCATTAGCCTCTTTTGCATTCATCAAATTACTATACTCAACGCTATTTTTATCTGCCGGCTCTTTCTCTTTATATTTTTCTATGATAGCCTTAGCTTCGTCCAAGTGTTCCATATAATACTTGACCGAATACGCCATACCCTTTTCCTCTACGACAGTTTTGGCGTTCACGCAATTTTTATATGAGTTGCTTCCGTCTTTAAGAGTATTAAAATCACACTTTGCGTAAACCTCTTTAGCCTCATTTAGATGAATATCGTAATATTCCTTGGTCTTTACCTCGGTATCGTCACCGCAACCAACTAATAAAGCAGCTAACCCCCCCCCAGAGGAACATCTTAGGATTTTTCATTTCATTCTCCTTGTTTGAAATTTTACCCCGTATTTTACTATCCGTTTACTTTAAAAATTTTAAATTGCGGGCGCACGCGCCGTTTTAACGCGGCTAGTTAAAATTCAGCTTTTAAAATTTACTCGCGCTTTTTAAAATTTCGTTTTAAAATTTTACTCGCGCGATGAAACGCGACATTTTACGCGCCGCCGCAAAACGGCGATCAAACGCGCGCAGTGTAAGAGGACGGTAATGCAAACTACGAAACGCAAAAGGACGGCGTAGCAAAACAGCGCACATAGAACCGCTCTGACGTGCCCGTAGCAGGCGCCTAAACTGCGCTTGTAGCGGAACGACGGCAAGGCAAAACCATAGCGCGGCAAAATCGTCCGCAGTGCTACTGTACCAGGCGCTACTGTAGCACCTTTTTTAGCGCCAGCGCAAATAGCACGACGTAGAGGACGAGCAACCATTTTTTCTGCGTTTCGCGCCTTGCGCGGTAAGCCTGAGAGGTGCCGAAATACACGCCCAAAAGCCCACCCACGGCTAGCAGCGCGCCACGTTCGCCGCTTGTGAGCGAGAATTTTCTAAGCTTCATCTGTTTTTGCTCGTCGTTATTGCCCGCGTAAAATACGCCGCCGCCCTTTATTAGGACGTTTTCGCCGATGTAGCGAAGTCTGTTTTAAGCTTGTTTTGCCATAAAATTTTCATCGGTCGCTCCTTCTGTATGCGCGTAAAGAACACAGCGCGATTTATTGCCTTTAACTTGCGCTAGCGGTTTTATCGGCGCGCATGCCAATCCTCGATTTATTGCTTTTAAATTTACGCTATTTGCGCGGCGCTAGGTACCGATTTAATCGACATTTTAGCCGTGCTTTGCGGGCAAATTTATCCGCACAGCGTTTGGGCCGGACTAGAAAGAAATTTAACCGCGCGCTGTTTGAGCGAAAACGCAAAATTAGCCTCGCAAATTTAGATCATTTTTTCGGTTTATTTTCTTTGATATAGTCCACGGCGATACGCTGGCAGGCGATTTTATCGTTCTTTTCGAGGCATAAAGTCTCCAGTTCCTCGCGGCTGAAATTTTTGTAATCCTTGATCGTCTTTTTGCCGCTACCTCCCATCACGAAGTATATGAGAGCCGCTAAAATCGCCATCGCAGCGATTAATCTAAGCATGATTACCTCCTAAATTTCATAGATTTTGCGCCAAATGTGCGAGCAAATTCGGCGCGTATCTGTTTAAAATAGGCAGTCAAATTCTATGCCGTTCGGATTTTGCGAGCAGCGCATTTTTAAATTTAAAGCAAATTAATCTGCTTCGGAAAGTACCTATCCAGCGTCTGCGCTACCTGCTCTAACCAGACCTTTCGCTCGACCTCGTCGCTATCCGCAACCACTCTAAACATCAGCCGCTCAAAGGTTTTCACGCCGCAAAAATCAAAAATGCAGCTTTTCCAAATTTTTTCCAGCGGATCGCCGAATATCTCGTTTTCTCTGGCCTCGGGGGTGTTGGAGGTGTTGAAAACTACGGCGGCTTCAGCCTTTAAAAGCCCTATTGGAAGCCCGCCGCCGTTATCGCCCGGCGCAAAATCGTAGGCTACTCCCTGCCTTAGCACGCGGTCGATCCAGCCCTTTAGGATGGCGGGCGGCTCACCCCACCAATTCGGATGGACAATCACGATGCCGTGGGCGTTTGTGATGTCTTTTTGATGCACTTTTAACAGCTCGTCGTCGCTTTCGTCGCTCACGAGCTCAGCACCGCTAAGGATTGGGTTAAATTTCTCCTTATATAGATCGTGAAATTTAACTTCGTAGCCGTTATTTTGAAGCTTTTCTGCCGCTGCGTTTGCAATAGCCGCATTTAGGCTTCTTTCGTAAGGATGCGCTAAAATTATGCAGATTTGTTTCATCTTACTCCCACTCTATCGTTGCAGGCGGTTTGCTCGAGATGTCGTAAACTACGCGGTTGATGCCGTCTACTTCGTTTATGATGCGGCGTGAGACGTTTTCTAGCAGATCATACGGCAGGCGCGAGAAGCTAGCCGTCATGCCGTCGCTAGCGTCCACTACGCGTATGCACACGGCGTTTTCGTAGGTGCGGTTATCGCCCATTACGCCGACTGAATTTACGTTTAAAAGCACGCAAAACGCCTGCCACGTTTTGTTGTACCAGCCGCTCGATTTTAGCTCGTCGCGTAGAATTACGTCGGCTTTGCGCAGTAGCTCGAGGCTCGGCGTATTTACCTCGCCCATTATGCGGATCGCAAGGCCAGGGCCCGGGAATGGATGGCGGAAAACGACTTCGCGCGAAAGGCCTAGTTCGAGTCCCAGCTGGCGCACCTCGTCTTTAAAAATTTCGCGCAGAGGCTCGATCAGTTCGAATTTCATATCCTTAGGCAGGCCGCCTACGTTGTGGTGGCTTTTGATCGTCTTACTTGAGCCTGCGACCGAGCTTTCGATGATGTCGGTGTAGAGCGTGCCTTGGGCTAGAAATTTTACGTTTTTGTGTTTTGCTGCTTCTTTGCTAAAAACTTCAATGAAGGTCGCGCCGATGATTTTGCGTTTTTGCTCCGGATCGGCTACCCCTTTTAGCTTGCTTAAAAATAGCTCGCTAGCATCGATCACGTCTAAGCTCACGCCGAGTTTGAGTCTAAACATCTCCTCTACCGCCTTGCGCTCGCCCGTGCGGAGTAGCCCGTTATCGACGAAAACCGCTATCAGGCTCTGCGGCACCGCATGCGCCAAAAGCGCCGCTACGACCGAGCTATCCACGCCGCCGCTTACCGCGCAAAGCACTTTGGCGCTGCCTACGCGCTCTTTTATTTTGATCATCTGCTCTTTGGCGAAGCTGCCCATATTCCAAGTGCTGGTTATTCCGCAGATCTCTTTGGCGAAATTTTTTAAAATTCTATCGCCGAACTCGCTGTGGCAGACCTCGGGGTGAAATTGCAGCGCGTAAATTTTACGAATCTCGTCACCAAATACGCACCACTCACTCTCATCCGAGCTCGCCATCACCTCAAAGCCCTCCGGCAGGCTCTCGACCTTGTCCGAGTGGCTCATCCAAACGGTCGAGTTATCCTCCACGCCGCCAAATAGCCTGCTGGCACGAAGCAGTTTCAAAGAGGCTTTGCCATACTCTTTTTTACCCGCAGGCACGACGCTGGCGCCAAATTTATGCGCGATGAGCTGCATGCCGTAGCAGATACCTAAAATCGGAATTCCAAGCTCAAAAATTCTATCGTCGCAAAAATACGCGCCTTTGGCGTAAACGCTAGCGGGCCCGCCGCTTAAAATAAGGCCTTTGGGGTTTTTTGCTTTTATCTTATCGATCGGCGCGTCGTATGCGATCAGCTCGGTGTAAACGCCTTGTTCGCGCAAGCGCCTAGCGATCAGCTGGGTGTATTGAGAGCCGAAGTCCAGCACTAAAATGTCTGCCGTTTGCATGAAATTCCTTTGTAAAAATTTTTAAAAGTATAACAAAGCAAAGCTAAAAGTAGGCTATTTATCGCGTAAAATTCTAACGCTTCCTCTACCATCGCTCGTATTATTGGCGTCCGTATTTTGGGCGGTAGCGCTAGGGCTCTGCTCGCCTTCTGAATAAAACGGCGGCGCTTTGTAACCGCAGCCGCTAAGCAAAACTAAGATAAAAAATGCTAAAATCCGTCTATGGAAAATGCAAGAGAAATAATCGCTCATATCAGAAAAAATCCTTTATATGCCAAGATGCGAGAAAGAGGCGAGTTTTTAGCGATTTTGCCGCTTAGTTGGCAAAGGCTGATCGCTTTCATCTACGTCAAAGATGGCATTTTGATGATAGCCGCAAAGCATCCGGCGGGGCTTTGCGAACTAAAACGCGATAGTAATATAAATTTAATAAAAGACGTATTAAAGCGCTTCGTAGCCGCTAGAGAGACGGCGGAACTTTGCGGCGTGCGCGATATAAAATTTTTCGTCGCAGATAGAGTAATGAGCAGAAGAAGGGCGCAAATTTATAAAGCTCATTTGCGCCGGGATGGCGAAGCTTTATCTTTGGAGCGCGCAAAGGGGGAGTTTAAAAACAAAATTCAAGATCCGCAAATTTATAAAATTTTTGAAGAGATAAGAGGGCTGATCCTTGCTAATAGAGGAGATTAAGAGCCTGCCTGCCGCACCCGGCGTGTATCAATATTTCGACGCCGCGGGCAAGCTGCTATACGTCGGCAAGGCAAAAATTTTAAAAAATCGCGTCAAAAGTTACTTTTCTTTCACGCCCGCTCTCGCTCCGAGCCCGCGCTTAAGTGCGCGCATCGCAAAGATGATAAGCGAGGCGGCGCATTTAGAATACATCGTAACGCCCAGCGAGAGCGACGCGCTGATTTTGGAAAATTCTTTCATCAAGCAGCTAAAGCCCAAGTACAACATCCTACTGCGCGACGATAAGACCTATCCTTATATATATGTAAATTTAGACGACGATTTCCCGCGCTTTGAGATCACGCGAAAGATCGTAAAGGGCAGAAACATCAAATACTTCGGCCCATATTTTCACGGCGCGAAGGAAATTTTACAGACGCTTTACATGCAGTTTCCGCTCGTACAGAAGAAAAATTGCGTCAAGGGCAAAAAGGCCTGTTTGTTCCACCAGATCGGGCGCTGCGCCGCTCCGTGCGAGGATAAAATTTCAAAGCAGGATTACGCGCGTATCGTGCAGAGCGCGCTTGCGGCTCTGAAAAATCCGCAAAAGATGGTGCCGCAGCTTCAGGATCGGATGGTGCGGCTTGCGCAGAGCGAAAATTTTGAAGAAGCCGCGCAGATCCGCGATAAGATCGAAATTTTGCGGCAGATGAACGTAAAGGTCGAGGTCGATCTCGCAAAGCTCGATGATTTCGAGGTTTTTGCGATTGCCGCGCGCGACGGCCTCGTCTGCGCCGTGCATTTTAGCATACGCGAGGGTAAAATTTCAGCCTCAAGCTCGCATATAATTAACTGCAAAGCCCCAAGCGCCGATGATATCGCAAACGCTTACAAGCAGATGATCTTAAGCGCCTTTCCGGCCGCAGCTCCCGTGGCGTGCGCTAAAATTTACGTCTGCGACGAGTTTGACGATGCGGATCTGATATGCGAAATTTTATCCAAACGCCACGAAAGAGCCTTTAAAATTTACGCGCCGAAAATCGGCGAGAAGCGTAAAATTTGCGAAATCGCATACCAAAATTGCGAGATCAATATCAAAAAGCATCTAAAAACGCATGATTACGCGTTTTTACAGGAGCTGAAGGATTATTTTGATCTTACGAATTTGCCGGTAAATATCGAAGTTTTCGACAATTCGCATATGTTCGGCGCCGCGCCCGTTGGAGCTATGATAAGCTTTCAAGACGGCGAGTTTAACAAGCAAAACTACCGCCACAAGCACCTTAGCTCAAATAACGACTACGATCAGATGCGCGAGTA
>CAUUSU010000054.1:0-8133 GCA_963547835.1 uncultured Campylobacter sp. | reverse complement strand
CAATTTTTGGATATATCACTTTTTTTCAATCAGCCTTTTCTTTTTCGGGAATTGCTGTTTTGGTGTTTATTTACGGACTTATTCGTAAAATTTATTCTATTTTAAAAGGAGCTAAAGATGTCGCATGAAGTTACTCATGAAAATCCTGTTTCCGAGAATCTCGGTGAAATAAATGTTGTTTTATATTTAGATAAAGATGGGAATATTATACCCCCACCCCCACCGCCTCCTCCTCAATATGGGGGTGATTCAAATAATACGGGTACTCCTTCACAAGGTATCGATTTGGGAAAAACCGCAGATAAAGTGGGAAGTTTGGCTGAAGGCATTAAAAAGCTGATGGAGGATATTGAAAAGAAACCATATTCCGAGCAAGTCAAAGGAGCTGCTAAAGGACTTCATATCTTAGCAAATAGGGTAGCCGGGCTTGCTGACGCAATAAGTTTGGCGGAAGCGATAAATTCTGAAAATCCTGCATATGAGGTACCGAAATTTGCTGTTAAAAAGGGCGGTTCTGCAGTAGGGGCATTGGCGGGCTTAAAGGGTTCAGCTTATCTTATTGCACGTATTCCATTTTTCAAAAATCCATATGTTGCTGGTGCACTTACTATAGTTTTAGTATCCCTCGGAGCATTTTTGGGTTCTGAAAGCGTTGACATGCTGGTTGATGAATTTAAACATATGTTTGAAACAGGTGATGTTCCTATGCCAGATGATCCCGCTAGCATTCCTCATATATCAGTAACTAGCACCACCGTTAATGAGTATGATAAAAAGGCTATATTTGAAGTAAGCATCTCTAAACCTTTAACATATGATTTAGATATAAAACTGAATACTCAAAACGCAACAGCAAAGGCAGGCAAAGATTATGTAGCTTTCAGTAAAACTATAACTATAAAGGCGGGACAAACAAAATATGAGCATCCCATCGAAGTTGAAATTTTAAATGATAGAGAAAAAGAACAAAACGAGTCATTTTTGCTTACAGCTCAGTCTATTAACAAAACCGATCCTAACGATTTCGGATATTATGGCGTCGGAAGAGCGACTATCATAGACGATGAATATATAAATCTTTCGATCTCCAACCCTATCGTATACGATCAAGTAGATGAATATGCAGTATTTAAAATAACTCTAAGCAAGCCTTTAAGTCGGGATTTAAAACTAAAAGTAACTACGATAGACGATACAGCGAAATCTCCAAGTGATTATGAAGCTAAAAGCAAAGACGAAATAACTATAAAAGCGGGGCAAACCTCATATGATTATAAGGTTAAAGTAGTAAGGGATGGAATTTACGAGGGCAAAGAGGTATTTGGGCTTTATGTAGATCCTATTGATACCGAATTGGCAAGTGCTATAGGCATAAATGATATACATATGGCATATGCCACTTTAATCGACTTCCCAGAAGATAAATGTCCTCAACCGACCCACAAAAATTTTGATTTAAGTTTTAATTTGCCTAGTTCTACCTCATACGGTGTAGGTGCAGGAGCAGGCGGAAGTGGCGGAGGAGCTGGTGGCTCTGCGTCTTGGGGCATAGGATCAACTCCTAGTATCTCGATTTCTTCTAAGAAACCAACTCCGGATATTCCTTACGTAGAATGCCCTGACGAGCCTGAGTTTAACTCTATGCTGACAGCAAAGATACCGCAGGCGGTAAATAATACCGCTCCCGCAAATTCTAACCCATTAAATTCCCAAGCCGCGAACGAAAACGACAATTCAGACTCTTGCTCCGACGGTATGTGTGTACCTAACCGCTCCGAGCAGAATCCTGGCTCCGGTAATAAAGATAAGGCGGGCTTTGCTTCAAATGCGAATAATGCAAATTCCAAGCAGAGCGGAGCTGCGTTAAATTTATCGGGTACTACCGATACTGATAAATCCGGCAATAAACTCTATTTCGATATGAATTCCGACGGATTTAAAGAGAGGATGCTTGATTGGTTCGGGCAAGACGAGGGGGTGCTGGTAAACGATACAAATCGTAACGGCATAGTTGATAACGGCAGTGAGATCATAGGCAACAGATATTTAAACTCCAAAGGGGAAACCACCCTGGATACTTTATCTCTGCTTAGAGATTTTGATACTAATAAAGATGGAGTGATAGATAGCAAGGACAACTCCAGCCTAAGCATCTGGATAGATAAAAATCGTAATGCTAAAACAGATGAGGGCGAGCTGATCTCTATAAACGACGCCAACTCCCCGATCAAATCCATATCTCTTAATTATCTCGACACCCTTCTTAGCGGATATGATAGAAATCATGATATGAAGATCGATAAAAGCGACAAAATTTATGATTACATCTACGTTAAAAATAATGACGATAACTCTATAAATTTATATATCTATGGAGACGACAGGGCAAGAGCATTCTTGGGAGATAAAACAAAAGACCTTACTCTGCAAACAAACCAAGGGCTAAAAAGAGTAAAAGAGGTTATCTTTTATAAGGATATAAAGGAGCTAAATTTAGATAAGCAAAAGCCTGAATATAGCGATCCTAGGTCGATTCATTTGGTTTCCGATGCTGCACCTTGGGATTTGAATGGAATAAGATATTCGAGCGAGGTGAATCTAAAAGAGAGTGAATACGATACCCTAGGCAACACTCTTTATACCTATGAAAGAGGAAGCGGTAAGGTCAACATATATGATTGGAATGGCATAGATACCTTAAAATTTGGCGAGGGAATCAGTAGAGAGAATTTAATCATCGAAAAGACGAATGAATCTATTAAAATTTACGTCAAAAACGGTATCGCTACCAAGGATGAGGATTTAAGTAAAATAACGGACGTAATTACTATAAACTTTGGAGTCGATTATGCCGTTGCTGGCGATGCACCGGTAGCGACATCAGAGGCAATTGCTTCCGAAAACAATAATATCGCTAATAATGCGGCTTATCTATCCGCGGGTACCAATTCTAGACGTAAGCGAGCTATTCCTGAGCCAGCTCAAACTACGGGTATTGTAGAAAATATTGTTTTATCTGACGGCAATAGATTAAATCTCGATTTTTTATATAACGGTACCGATAAAAGTGATCTTATAGTTTGTGGAGACGATAGTCGCAAAATTAACGCCGGAGATGGTAATGATATTATAGTTTGTGGAGACGGCGATTATGAAATTGGTGCCGGAGATGGAGATGATATGATATCAGTAGGTAGCGGATATAATATTATAGACGCAGGCAAGGGAGACGATTATTTTAAAAGTGACTCTAGAAGTAATAGCTTTAATGTCTTCAAATTTGGTAGAGGGGATGGAAAAGATATCATAATCGGTCATAAGGTATGGAGATCTTGGCGTGGTTATGCTTATACAAATATAGAATTTAAAGAAGGCATTACTACTGATGACATTATTATTAGAAAGAATCATGATTTATTTGATTGGATATCGTATGAGATAGCGCTAAAAGAGGAAGGTAAGAGTTTTGATGAGCTAAGTGATAAGATATATATCAAGGGAGGTTCAAGATTACAACTTATATTCCAAGATGGTACCGATTGGGATGACAAAGAAATATATAATCGCGCCCAAGAAAATAAGGTAATTCATAACTCCTTAAATGCCTTTGTGCTTGATCTAAATAATAATGGTATAACTTCTATTTCGCCAAGCGACGATTCCTCGCCTAAATTTAATATAAATGGCGAGATTAAAAGGAGCGGTTGGATAGAGCGAGGTGACGGACTACTTGCTATGGATCTAAATAGAGATGGATACATTGATCCTACCACTGAACTAATAGGCGAAAAATTTGAAGGATGGGGAAATAATGATTATATAAATAGAGGTCTTGCGGTGTTAAAGAAATTCGATAGTGATAATAACGGAATTTTGGATGAAAAGGACGATAAATTTAATGAAATTCTAGTTTGGCAGGATAACGGCGACGGAATAAGTCAAAGGAGCGAGATAAAAACGCTAAAAGAACTAGGTATAGATAGTATATATGCAGGCGACACTGGAGAGAATAGAAGGCTAGAAAACGATAATCTTGTCATTGGCGACGCCACCTTTTCTCAAGATGGAGTGACAAAGGGATTTAAAAGACTATACTTCAGACAAATAGGAGAAGACGAAATTTTACCGGATCATGGCAACGAAGATCACTCGGGTCCGGTCGTTCCTAACCCGACCCCTAAAAACGGCATAAAGTCACTATCTAATGCAGGCATCGAGCGCATTGATATACGCAGCGGCTATACAGGCTCGGGAGGAGCTAAAATAGGTGCTAACGACGGTGAGCTTAGCTTTGAAAACAGATGGTTTAAATCGGATACTTTGGATACGATCTACGAAAGAAAAGACGCAGAGCAAGGGGGAGATCTTTCAAGCCTCGCGGGAAGCGGTAAAGTCAGATCGCTAAACGACGCTATGGCGGGCGATGATGGTTTGAAACAAAGCGTGCAAGAGTACAGAGCGGGTGCGGTAGATAAAGCGTTTGATGAGCTAAGTTCGGATATGGATAAAATTTTAGACAAATGGGCTTTAAACGATAATTTCGGCTCGCAGGACTTATCGCTGCCGCCGGTTGTGCTTGATCTTAACGGCAATGGAATCACATCTACGCCGCTAGATAATTCGCAGGCATATTTTGATTATATAAATGACGGCAGGAGAAATAAAACCGCATGGATAGAAAAGGGTGATGGAATTTTAGCCGTAGATATCAACAAAGACGGGATTATCAATAACTCTTTCGAGCTTTTCGGATCAAATTCCAAGCTTAAAAATGGCACCTATGCAAAGGACGGCGTGCAGGCTCTAAAGGATTTCGATAGCGATAATAACGGCGTGATCGACGAAAGAGACGAGAGATTCGGCGAATTGCTTCTTTGGCAGGACAACGGAGACGGCAAATGCGAGAAAGATGAAGTAAAAGGTCTAAAAGAGCTTGGAATTTCATCGATATCTTTAAAATCTACGGAGGATACTCAAACCGAAAACGGCAATAAAATAACCGCAAGCGGGGAATTTAGAAGAACCGACGGCAGTAGCGGCATAGTACGCGACGTGTGGTTTGAGACGAGCAAAAAGCAAAGCATCGCCCTTAGCGATCTAGACGACGAAACCGAAAAGAAAATCTCCGTTGTGGAGGCTTTCCGCGGTGCAAGGCTTAGCGCAGAACAAAGGGCGAATCCGTATATAATTACCGCGGTGCTTAAAGAATACGAGAATATAAAATTTGATTCTATCAGTAAAATTTTAGCAAATAAACTTTTTGGCGAGGATGCGAAAAGCTGCGCACTTATGTTTAACGCTCTAAATTTAAAGTTAGCTCGCATAATTAGCGGTGAAGCGAATGCAAGTGAAACGGCTCTGTCGATCAATCTGCTAGCATCGGTGTTAAAAAGAGACTATAATTACGCGCTTTTTAAGCTCAATAAGAGTTATTTAAGCGATGATAAAATTTCGTCACTTCTGGCTAAAACCGGTATAAAATTTAGTCTTTCAGGAAACGAGATCACGGGCGTTATCGGCAAGCATGTATTTGGCGATAAAACTAGCGAGACCTTTGATTATAGCAAAGAGCGTTCGGGCGTTATCATCTCGTCAAAAGAGGGCAACGACCTCGTAGTGGGTTCGGATTTTAACGACGAGATTTACGGTGGCGCAGGAAATGACATCTTAATGAGCGGCAGCGGTATAGACATTCTTAACGGCGGAGCCGGTAACGATCTGCTAATCGGATCGAAGGATAGGAATATCTACGAATACTATTTAGGCGATGGTGAGGACATCATCTACGATGACGGCGGAGCGGATGCGTTAAGATTTGCCTTTTTAAGCCCTGAGGATCTAAAGTTTAGGCGCGAGGGCGACGATATGAAAATTTCGGTCTACAATCCATATAATAAAACCGAAATTATAGGCGGCATAACTATAAAAAAAGGTTACACCGAAGGCAAGATAGAAAAATTTTATTTTGACGGCAAGGTTTATGATTTTGATAAGTTTATTAAAGAAATATCCGAAGCGGAACCTCCGCAAAATAATCCTGTAAAATTTAAAGATAAGCTCGTAAATGCCGAGTTAAACGACGTTAGACAGTTTGTATCCGCCTTAGAGGCAGTGGATCCTGACGGCGATAAGCTTAGCTATGAAATTTTAAAAGACGCAGAAAACGGAAAATTCCGTATAAATGCATACGGAAGCTACGAATATACCCCAAACGATAAATTTATCGGCGAGGATAGCGTCAAAATTAGAGTGAGCGACGGCAGAGGCAGCTTCGATGAGAGCGAGATTAAATTTAACGTGAAAGTTTCGGCTCCCGACATAAAAAGCGAAAAATTTATTTTTGATGAGGATACGAGCCTAGCTGAGGCGCTTGAAGTGGAAAACAAAATAGGCGGCGCATTAAAATTTGAAATTTTAACTACGAACGAGAATTTAAGCACCGAGCTGGGCGATGATGGAATGCTACACGTAAAACCTGTACCAAATTTTAACGGCGAGCAAAGTCTTAAAATCAGAGTTACGAACGAATTTGGACTAAGCTGCGAAAAAGAGATCGCTCTAAAAATTAACCCGGTAAATGATGCGCCGATCGTAGAAGATCCTAATGAAACCGTCACTCTTAAAAATACTTTCAGCTATGCCGGTAAGATAGCAGCTAGCGACGTAGACGGCGATGTGCTTCGATTTAAGCTTATTAGCGGCGGTAAAAATTTAAAGCTAAATTCCGACGGAAGTTATCTTTATAATTCAAAATCCGCAGGCGAAGAGGAATTTAAAATCGAAGTTAGCGATGGTGGTATCTCGGTTACCAAAACGCTTAAATTTAAAAACCTCGGCTATATAAATGACGGAAGCGAAAATATAGTAATCGACGGTAAGGCAAGTGATACGCTAAATTTGACTACAAGCAGGGCGGCGGATCTTAAATTTGCAAGATCGGGTAATGATCTGATCATTAATGGCGGTAGATCGAACACGACGCTTAAGGATTATTTCGTCTCAAAAGATATGAAACTTAGCAAAATTCTTCTTGACGGCGGCACCGAGATAAATATATCAAATTCCAACCTGGCGCTTCCAAGCAAGAAATGGTATCAGTTCAAAAAGACGGCTACTTTGAAAACGGCAGGCACCATCGTCTCATCCGGTGATAAAAACATCCTAAACGGCTCGAAGCAAAACGATACCATCATTAGCCTTGGTAAATTTAACCATATCAATGCAGGTAAGGGTGACGATGTAATCTTTGCGGCGGAGGGCGATATAGCAAACGGTGAGAGGGGAAACGATACGCTGATAGCCACTGCAAATCGCGCTACGCTTATCGGTTCGGACGGCGATGATACATACATCGTATCTGCGAGTTTAGACGGCGTCGTGATTAGAGATAAAGAGTATTTAAGCTTAAAAGACGGCGGCAGAGATGTACTAAAACTACAAGGTGCTCGCAAGGATGAAATTTCATTTAGCAGAAGCGGGGTTTTCGGCAAGGATTTAGTATTGCGTTACGCAGGCAAAAGCCTAACCATAGAAAACCAGTTCAGCTCTAAATCTGCGGTAGAGAGAATAGAGCTTGGCGATGGAGATTACATCACTAGCGATAAAATTTCAAAGATCATCGAGGATCTAAATTCTTATGCGAGCGATAAAGGATTTGTAAATTTCGGTGAGGATAAATTTCGCTCTAATGAGCAGATCGCACAGATTTACGCAAGCGGCTGGAGTAATTAAGTAAATTAGGCGAGGAAAATTCCTCGCCCTCCATTTATCTGCTACATATCTTTTTCTGCCTCTAAGTTGCACGCACATCGTGCTGCCATGCTGCTTGATTATTTAAATTTAAAACCAACTAATTCGGCGCTATTTAATTACCGTATCTTTACGCCATTTATGCGTATATTTTCTCAATCGTTTCGTACTCCTTCCAAGTATATCTTAATAAATTCCAGCTTAAGCAGATAAATTTTATCTTTTTATTGACGAGCCTCAATGCTTATAGAAATTTAAATGGGTAGAATTCACTCCTAATTTCAGTTAAAGGAGTGAAAATGGCAGAATATAAAAAGCTCTGGATGACACTTGTAGCGGTACTCATCGTGGGCTTTAGTTTCTTGGGTTTTTACGGCGGCGAGG
>CAUUSU010000053.1:0-8181 GCA_963547835.1 uncultured Campylobacter sp. | reverse complement strand
TGGAGCCTGGCACCGGATATGAGTTCGTAAACGATATCAAAGGCGGCGCGATTCCGAAAGAATACATCCCTGCAGTCGATAAGGGCTGCCAGGAGGCGATGCAAAACGGCGTTTTGGCGGGCTACCCGGTCGAGGACGTGCGCGTAACTGTCTATGACGGAAGCTACCACGAAGTCGACAGCTCCGAAATGGCATTCAAACTTGCCGCTTCTATGGGCTTTAAAGAGGGCGCTAGAAAAGCAGGCGCCGTAATCTTGGAGCCTATGATGAAGGTTGAAGTGGAGACCCCTGAGGAGTATATGGGTGACGTCATCGGCGATCTAAACAAACGCCGCGGACAGGTCAATAATATGAGCGAGCGCGGTGGCAACAAGATCATCGACGCGTTCTGCCCGCTTTCGGAGATGTTCGGTTACTCGACCGATCTGCGCTCCCAGACGCAGGGTCGCGCGACCTATTCGATGGAATTTGATCACTACGACGAAGTTCCTAAAAACGTCGGCGAAGAGATCATCAAAAAACGCAACGGCTAATTTAACGAACGCTAGGGTGCGGCGATAGCTTTATCGCCAACTCCCGGCGCTTCTTTAAATTTTTAAAATGGCGTTTAAATTTAACCCGCTTTACTAGTCGAAATTTAAACTCGCACTCTAGCTTCAAATAAAATTTTAATTTCTGTAGATTGTAAATTTAAAAATTTAAAACCGTAGCTTAAAGCACATACAGGATGTTGCCTGCGTATTTGCAGAGAATTTGTTATCTTTACAGATAAAGTGCACATACAGCGCTATCGCGCTTTGATTTTTATTTACGGACAAGATCGCCATAACCTGGATCGCGCAAATATGGTGAAATTTTACTTTCGGCGCAGCCTCAAGGCAGAGCGCTATCATAGACTTATATCGGATTGCGATCATCAGTGCTTTATGTAAGTCGCGGTATTCTCGGGAGGGGCGCTTTAATTTCGCCGTCGCTTTATGCCGTAAAATTTCATCCTAGCGCACACCGTTCATATAAGCTGAGCTAACACCCGAGCTCGCTTGTTTTCGGATTTGGCAGGCGTTTGCTTTCGCGGGTTATAATAATGCGCCCGTTTTAAATATTTCAAAACAAAGGAAAATCATGCAACAAACCAAATTACAAGGTGTAAGCGTTAGCCTTTCGGGCAGCGAGCTTAAGCTTGGAGATAAGGCTCCTGTGGTTAGCCTGGTCGCGGCCGATCTTAGCGAGGTCAAAGTCGGCGGCGGCACGGGCAAGGCGCAGGTCATCATCGCCGTGCCGTCCCTGGATACGGACGTGTGCGCGACCGAGACGCGCAAATTTAACGAGCGCGCCGCGAGTATAAAAAATACCGAGGTTTTCGTGGTCTCGATGGATCTACCGTTTGCCGCGGGCAGATTTTGCTCGACCGAGGGGATCAAAAATTTACGCGCCCTAAGCGATTTTCGCGATAAGGAGTTTGTGCGCGCATACGGCGTGCTGATCGCAGACGGCGCGCTTGCGGGGCTAACGTGCCGCGCGGTTTTCGTCGTGGACACCGCGGGCAAGATCGCCTACAAGCAGATCACGGACGACATCGTAGATGAGCCCGATTACGACGCGGCGCTCAATGCAGCGGCATTTGCGAGCGGAAGCGCTGCGACGCAGGGCTGATGCAATTTTTAGGTTTGCGGTGCAGACATCTGCTCGCTTAAATTTAGCGGGCTTAAAATACGCGGACGGGCGCCTTGCTCGCCCGCAACTTTAAATTCTAAAATTCCACGGCGCCCTGAAATTTAGCAGGTCATGTCTGAAATTTTGGCGGATCGCGTTTGCGATATTTCTTGTGCAGTTCGCAATAGAATTTTAAATTGCAATCCCCAATCAATTTATAAATTTATCTCATATTCGGTATGCTTTTTTATCCGTCGGCAAATATTTTGGATTTAGAAAAAACAGTGCGCGATCAGGGTTAAATTTTAGCACAAAAACACAAGCGGCAGTATCGCGAAGCTAGACGAGGCGTGGATGAAATTCGCGATGGGAGTGTATATTGTAATACGTGACCGAGCAAATTTTAGACGCAACGACGTATAGTAAAGCGAAACAACGCGCGCAAAGATAAGGGCGCGCTATTTTTCTTTAGACGAGGCGGAAATGAGCCGAGTGAAGGAGCGTATATTATAATACGTGACTGAAATTCGGCGAAATTTCCAACGATGTATAAAGGGAAAAAGGGTTGTTAGGTATTCAAGTCCGGATAATCCCATGCGTTATACTCATCCGTCAGGTTATCGTTCTCCGCTCCCTTGCAGCACAGCCACTCTAGTCCGCCACGCCTCTCCATCACGACCTCTTCGTCGAGCCCCGCGCAGTCTGAGCCGTGCACGCGGGCATTGACGCACACCCAGTGGTAGCGGTAGATGAGATCGAGCGCCTGCAAAATTTCATCCGTATCGCGTAGCTTCACGCGTGCCGAGAAATCGCCGCCGCTAAAGGTGTCCATCACAAAGGCGCAGTCGCAGATCTTGCTCGGAAAGCTAAGCTCATCCACGAGCCCCATAGCCCACATCAGCGCCCACAGCGACTCGTATTTCCAGCCCATATTTACGGCCTCGTCGCGGCTCGCCTCGCCCTGCGTGACGCGGCGCTCCATGCGCGTGAGCTTGTCTATGCAGCCGTAGCGGTTATCTAGAAAGCTCCGTACGCCCTGCTTATCCTCGTCTGCGAGCTTGCCCTCGTCTCTGATCGAGCAGGCGCACATTATCGCCGCGTACGAGCAGATCGCGCGAGCGATAACCTCGTCCTTTTCGCGCGGAGTGATCTCGCTCGTCTCGTACCGTAGCGGCAGATGATTGATATATGGCACGCCCTGCGATTTTAAAATTTTGATGCTTATATCCTTGCGCTCCTGCGCGGTCTTGCCGATCTTTGCGGCGTTTGCGCTATTTTTGCCGCCTTTTTTGAAAAAATCTGAAAACGCTATGAGCTCTCCTTAAAATTTTAAACGCATTTTAAAACAATCGCGCAAAATTTCAGCTTACGGCGGCGGGGCGGATTTTTAAATTTAAGCTCAAACCCGAGTTTCGCAAATCTGACGGAAATTCTGCGCCTCGTCTTGCTAATTTATACGACGCCACTCAGGCTCGTCAGTGCCCGTAATAAGGCAATGAAAAAGGATCGTTCGCGCCGCTAAATTTAAAGCCGCCGCTTTGAAAAATTTTAGCGGCGAATTTTATAAGCGAACGATTTTGCTAAAATTCGGAGGCAAATTTTATTAAATTCACGCGCGCCGTTTGGGGTTAAAATTCTACGCCGCAAGCCCTTGAGGCTGTATAAATTCAGACCGCATAAATTTAAAGTCGCGTTAAAATTTAGACCCGCCGCTCGCATTGCCCGTTTTTAAAATTTGTCGATGCCGCCTAGCTTGGACGCCGCCCTTTGCTCGCGCTATCGATGCCGCTCGTTTACAGCGTCGTAATATTCGGCAGTTTGTCGTCGTTTGGATCAAATTTTAAAATTTTACCGTCCGCGCAGCGCTTCGCGTAAAAATAATCTTTGTAAAAAGAAGCGCCGCAGATAAGCCCGCGACCGATCGCTTCGTCGTTTTTGAATTTATTTCCGGAGAAAATTTCCCCAAGTAGCCGCGCTCAGATTTTTTGCGACGAGTCGCAGCGCGATCATCTCTATAGCTTCTTGCGTCTCTGCTCGCCCGTGCCTTCTATGATGCTTCGATACATATCGTCGTGAAATATCTTTGCAGGCAATTCGGACTCTTGCGGTGATTCCAGCGAGATAAAAATTTTAAGCTTTGCCTCAGGTCGGTTAAGTTTCGGAGGTGATTCGAACCTGTTTTGGCGGCGCCATGGGCGCTCTTTTTTGCAAATATACCATCCCGCCGTAGCCGGCAAGGATATCCGCGATGTATGGGGTAAAAGCGGCATAAGAAGGCGGACGCGGGGCATTTTATTTGCGTTTTAAATTTTACTCTTTATGGCTTCGGCGATCGCGTTATGGCTTCGGCGATCGCGCGCCGCTTTAAATCGATGCTTATATTTTGATCGCGCGTCCGCATAAGCAAAACGCACTTTGCTACGTAAATTTAAAAGCGGCGCCCGTATTTAGCCGAGTGCCGCAATTAAAATTTAACCAACGCGCATTCTCAAATGAGCGGTGCCGTCTGGCACCTCTCAGTTAAATTTAAGTGGGTGCGATTAATACTTAAACGAGCTGCCCGGCTCGATCAATTTAACCTTTTGTTTATAATTCATCTTTAGCACCGCAGCAGGCCCTAGCACGGTCGCCTTCTCGCCCTCAAGCCAAAACGCCGTACCCTCCGGCATCGCATAAACGGTCGATTTTTGATTAGCGATCAAAAATTCCTCCAGCCTCTCCTCTCTGCTCTCGCCGTTGTGCCCCGCAGGCTTGCCCGAGATGAAGTGCGGATTGATCTGGTGCGGGAAGATGTTGAAGGTATTAAACGACTCAGGCTCGATGATCGGCATATCGTTCGTCGTCATCATCGTAGCGCCCGCGACGTTCGAGCCCGCGCTCCAGCCGATATACGGCGTGCCGTCCTCGACCATTTTGCTGATTAACGCGATGAGATCGTTTTCATACATATCGTGCACGAGCTTGAAGGTGTTGCCGCCGCCTACGAATATGCAATCCGCGCTCGCGACTTCCTTTGCGGCGTTTTTAGCGTGGTGGACGCCGACGATGTTTAAATTTAAGCTCGCAAGCGCCTCTTTGACGCGCTTTTCGTATTCGTCGTAGCTCCTGCGCAGGCTCGCGTAAGGAATAAAAACGATTTTTTTGCCCGCGAGGTTGTTCTCCTGTGCAAATTTACCGATCCACGACACCGCGTGCGATAGATATTTCGTGTCTTTGTAGCCCGAGCTTGAGAGCAGCAGCGCTCTTTGCTTGCTATGATCGCGCTTAGAGAGCTTAAACGCCTTTTCGCTCGCAGCTAGTTCGCTCGTACCGAGCATCGCAGCGCCCGCCGCCAAAGCGGCTACCTTTAGTAGGTCTCGTCTTTGATTTTGCATCTTTTCTCCTTTAATCAAAGTTGATATCTGTTTTGAAATTATATTCCTTTGCATATAAAGAGGGGCTGAATATTCGGTTTAAATTTCGCTCGCCAAAAGGTCTCGCCAAGGTAAAATTTTAAAACTATTAAATTTCGAATTCGTCGAGGCGCCGCGCAGTAAAATTTTAAAAGCGCGGCTAAATTTAATGAAATTTACGCTTCGGCTTTCGGGGTATATGAGCCCGTATTGAAAAAATAGCATACCCCAAAAACTATTCCGCAAATCGGCGCTACGATTAAGGCGTACAAAAATATATGAGCTGCGGCGCCTTCCAATATCCCGGTAAAAATCAAGGTCGGATATAAAAGCAAAACTATACTGGCAAAATTTTCTATCGTAAAGACCAACAAACTATCTCCTTGATCCTTGATAAAAAGGTTGCTGTATCGCTTAGTCTTAGTGTATCTTAAAAAACAGATCGTCGCGCATATAGGCAAAACTATTATCGCGACATCACGAATATCTCTAAAAATTTTAGACGACGATTCTATACCGATATTCGAAAAAAGCAAATCAAGAAAAAACATTAGCATTAGCGAGAAGTAGATGGTTGTAGCCGCCGACGAATAATACTCTATAATCACGCGTCTAATAAATCTATGCATATCGTATCGCTTCTTTAAATTTTCAGGGATAGCGGCAAATTTCTCGTCCAGCTCTTTCGTGTCTGATTGAAATTTTTCGTCCACAGCTCGCTCCTTTTATAAAGCGCTAAATTTTAAAAATTATATCGAATTTGGCGCTGCAAAGCGGCTACATTTAGGTCTAAATTTAAATGCTAAAAAGTATAATCGTGCCATGGTTTTGACGCAAAATTTGATCTATGAAATTTTACCCTTGTGGGGGAGATCCCCGCGGGCAGGGTCGCTAGCTACGGACAGATCGCGCGCCTGATCGGACTGCCCGCTCACTCGCGGCTCGTGGGGCGCGTGCTCTCGCAAGCAGAGCTCTACGGCGACTACCCGTGCCACCGCGTCGTAAACCACGCGGGCGCTTTGGCGGCGAGCTTTGCGGCTCAGCGCGAACTGCTAGAGGCCGAAGGCGTGGAATTTAGAGGCTAGCGCGCCCGTATGAAAAAGCACCGCTGGGAGTACTAAGACCTAATCGCCGCAGCCTGAAGCACGGAATTTGCGGATCGTTTGAAGCGCTAAATTTTAAATTGTCCGCGACATGGAATTTTAATTTATAAAATTTTAGATCCGCGCAGGTTTAAGCGGCGGTAGCGGCAGCGCTACCGATCGCTAAGAGCCTGCGAGCTTTATTTGCTTGTAGATGCGGCGCAAATCATCATGCGCGAAAAGATAGAATTTTATCTTTTTTACGCGGCGGTTTAAACGTCGCACTAAGCGGCTCCTTGGCAATCAACCCCGCCGCAGTTTTACGAAGCAGATGCGACGCCGCCTATTAGTTTTTTCACTGCAGGCTTTCGCGCCCGTTTCGGCACCGCTTGTAGATTTTAGCTATCGCAAATTTTGTAGCGGCCGATCTGGCGGCCGATCTGTTCGTCCTCGGCGCGTTAAAATTTTAAATCGATGCGACTTCTGTGAGAGGCGGAGAAAAGCGGCGAAATTTTAAAATTTATTTCAGATTAAACGAAAGCCTATATAATCGGCAAAGTTTCATTTGAAAGGTTAAATATGTCTAAACTATCAAAACTCCCGACTCCCGATATCGCCGAGCACGGCGCGTTTTTCCCGTCGCCGTTTTCGCTGTCACAGTTTACGGCGCCCGTGAGCGATCTGGCGGATTTTAATTACGAGAAAAAATACGACGGCGATAAAAAAATCCTCATCATCGCGGCTGACGAGCGGTATTTGCTGATGGACAACGGGACTTTTTTCTCCACTGGCAACCACCCCGTCGAGACGCTCGTGCCGATGTATCATCTGGCGCAGGCGGGCTGGGACTTCGAGATCGCGACGCTCTCTGGAAATCCCGTAAAATTCGAGTTTTGGGCGATGCCTGCGAAGGACGAGCGGCTCAAGGGCTTTTTTGAGAGCTACGCGACTAAATTTAAAGAGCCTAAAAAGCTCGCTGATATCGTAAAGAAGGGCTTTGATGAGTATTTTGCGCTGTATATCCCGGGCGGCCATGGCGCGCTGATCGGGCTTGATGAGAGCCGCGACGTAAAGGCCGCGCTAAAATGGTTTCATGAGCAGGGCAAATACATCATCACGATCTGCCACGGCCCAGCCGGGCTGCTAGCCGCGGCGCTTGACGAGGATAAGTTTTTGTTCGAGGGCTACGAGCTCGTGCTGCTGCCCGACGTCATTGATCGCACCTCGCCCGATATAGGCTACATGCCGGGCCATCTGCGCTGGTATATGGGCTCGCGGCTAGCAAAACTTGGGATGAAAATCCTAAACGAAGGTATCGACGGCGCCGTGCACAAAGACCGCAACCTGCTCTCGGGCGATAGTCCGCTAGCGGCCAATAACCTCGGCAAACTGGCGGCTAAAACGCTTTTAGAGTCGCTGTAAATTTTACGCCGTTAAGGTCGGCATCTCGGCATAAAATTTTAATTTTTACGCGGCGGAAAAATTTAAAATTTCAAAGCGTGCCCGCTTCGGTTTTAAATTTAATGATCGCCGTCCTGCGCGCGGTGTAATCGTTTAAAATCGCCGCTCGCCTTCGATTTGTAAGCGATGCGCTGTGCAGCGTCTAAATTTAAGTATTCAAATTTTATCGCACTTTTGCGCGCGAGCATTAAAATCTTTTGCGCCTTTTAAATTTGCCGCTTTACGGCGCCGTGCTCTTCGCGGGTGTGAAAAGCCCTCGCATATCGACGCCCCCTGGCTGTAGCAGCTTTATTTTTCTATCGATGCCGCCTGCATAGCCCGTGAGGTTGCCGTGCGCGCCTATGACGCGGTGGCAGGGGATGATGATCGAGATTTCGTTGTGCCCTACGGCGCCGCCCACGGCTTGCGCGGACATCTTTGCTAGCCCGCGTGTCGCGGCGATTTCGCGCGCGATCTGTCCGTAGGTCGTAGTTTTGCCGTAAGGAATTTTAAGCAAAATTTCCCACACGGCGCGCCTAAACGCCGAGCCCGCGGGATTTAGAGCGGGCGTAAAACCCGGCTCGCGTCCGCTAAAATACAGATCGAGCCAGCGC
>CAUUSU010000052.1:0-8239 GCA_963547835.1 uncultured Campylobacter sp. | reverse complement strand
TCGTAGGCGAGCACCGATCTTTTGTGCTCGCTAAAATCGCGCGAAAACGTATCTAGCAGCACGTAGCCGGGCGTTAGCTTCGCGGCGATATTTTGCTCGCTGGGGGACGCGAAAGCAAAGTGGACGAAGGCAATCCGCTCGTCCATCTCGTAAATGCCAGTCACGCCGTGTCCGCGAAACTCCACGCCCTGCATCGCAAGAGGATATGATTTTAGCATCTGGGCTCCTTAAATTGGTTACAGCTTAAATTTGGGCGCGATTTTAAAATTTTGTATGCACGTTGAAATTTTACGGCGTGCACGTTAAAACATACGATACGCACGCTAAAATTTTACGCCGTGCGGCGTGGAATTTCAAATTTTGCGGAGCTTCCAAAATTTTACGTCCGGCACAATGAATGCCATGTCTTAAAAACTCATGACTAAATTTCGTTACTAGGTTTTTCGTTCACTTTTATACCAGACGAACGCTCAAAGCTTAATGCCATTACATTATTTCATCATTGTACACTACTTTGATTCGGACTGATCAATTAGGCCACTATCGAAATTCTAGCTTTTTCGCTACGTATCTTTCTAGCATTCATTTACGAATATGCTATTCTAACCGCCTATTTACGCTCCATATCGTGAAGTAGAGTTTAAACGCAAAGAGCATTAAATGAAAATTAGTATAAATAAAATGTGAAATTTTTGAAGTTAAAATGGAATTTTGGATTAGATTAAAATGGCCGGGAGATAGGGATTCGAACCCCAGGAGGCTTTCACCTCAACGGTTTTCAAGACCGCCGCTTTCGACCGCTCAGCCATCTCCCGATTAAGGGCGGGTAGACCCCGCCGAAAGTTCGCGCAGGTTGGGACCTGCGCGTAAAATTTATTCGGTTTTTTCTCCGACCCACTCGGCGCCGTTGTGAACCTTTTCTTTGGTCCATTGAGCCGCATTGTGTGAGTCCTCTTTTACGCCGTGCCAAGTATTAGAGCACCCGCTAAAAACCATCAATGCCAAAAGAGCCGCTAGTATGTATCTCATAATAACTCCTTTTTAGGATCTGGAGGCGACACCCGGATTCGAACCGGGGATCAAAGCTTTGCAGGCTCATGCCTTACCACTTGGCTATGTCGCCACGCCGGCTTATTAGGTGGTGCCCGGAGCCGGACTTGAACCGGCACGGAAAAAATTCCGAGGGATTTTAAGTCCCTTGCGTCTACCGATTCCGCCATCCGGGCACGTTTAATACAAAAACAGAATGTAAAATGGAGCGGGAAACGAGAGTCGAACTCGCGACATCAACCATGGCAAGGTTGCGCTCTACCACTGAGCTATTCCCGCGCAAAGAAATGAAATATTACCCAATGCAAGCTTAAAATTTCATTTTATAGCGGCTTTTGCGGAGAAAATTTTGGCGTAGCGCCGGAATTTAAAAATTTTGTAAGTAAAATAATGTAAAATTACAAAACCTTTATTGGGGTTATAGCTCAGCTGGGAGAGCGCTTGAATGGCATTCAAGAGGTCGGCGGTTCGATCCCGCTTAACTCCACCATTTAAGCTATTTTTAAATTTAATCACCTCTTTTAGATCTCTTTTGCTTCCTTTAAACACCGATATTTAGGGCTTTTTAGTAATTTTTGATTATTTTTGTTTCTTTTTATGTTAGAATTATTCTCGAGCAATTCAGTTAGTTAATAGGTTGGTTAGAATTTAATAGGTCGGTTTTTAAACTTTTTTATATGCTATTTGAATGTGTAAAACAAAAGCGCATCCTCGTATTCAATTTAACCAAATAGCGCATTTAGGAGCATTTGGTAGTACCTAAAAAACATGCTTGCAATAAAAACCACAAAGCGAATGCAAATGTAAAATTCTGATTAAAAAAATTCCTATTTCTTAAAAATAAATTGATTTTACCCTAGTACAGTTTTACTCTTATAATAATACTTTTATATTTTTTGTATTACAATACCGCAAATTTTTTCAAGGAGCGATGATGAAGAATTTTTTTAAAATTTTAATCTCGAGTTTGCTTTTTTTAAGCACCGCCTTTGGTGCCAAAATCCCGCAAGATACTATTATCGTGGGGATCGAAGCCGAGACCCCGCGGATAAATCCGCTTTATGACGAGGATCACGATCCGACGCTTTCGCTTGTGTTTTCCGGTCTTACGAACCACGACGAAAACTCAAATTTAGTCCCGGAGCTTGCGACTTCGTGGAAGGTTAGCGAGGACGGCAAGGTTTACGAATTTGTGCTTAGAGAGGACGTTTTGTGGCATGACGGGGTAAAATTTGGTCCGGAAGATGTTAAATTTACGATCGAGGCGGCAAAAGACAAGAAACTAAATGCTCCCGCGATATCAAACTACGAGATGGTAAAAAGCGTTGAAATTACGGGCCCGAATAGCGTAAAAATCACGCTAAGCGAGCCGTTTCCTCCATTTTTAGATACGCTTAGTTTCGGTATGTTGCCAAAGCACATCTTAGAGGGCAAAGACATCAACAGCGACGAGTTTAACAACAAGCCAGTAGGAACCGGAGCCTATAAGGTTACCGAATGGAAAAAGGGAGAGTATATAAAATTCGTCGCCAACGACAAATTTTATAAAGGCGCTCCAAAAACCAAAAATATCTTCTTAAAAGTCCTAGCCGATGCGAATATCAGGCTGCTTCAGCTAAAAAGCGGCGAGATCGATGCCGCGCTAATCGATCCAAGCGGCGTAAAATCGGTAGAAAAAAGCAAAACCCTCAAGGTTCTTCGCTTTAAAAGCGCCGATTACAGGGCGTTGATGTTTAATATGAACGACGAGCTTTTTAAAGATAAAAATGTAAGAAAAGCGATAAATTACGCCATAGATAAGTCAAGCTTCGTCAATGTTTTGCTTCACGGCTACGGCTTTGAGGCGCACAACCCGATCCAAACAAGCTGGGCAAATAGCGACGATAAGGAGCTTATGTTTGCATACGACCCGAAAAAAGCGGATGAGCTTTTAAAACAGAGCGGCTGGAGTAAAAACAAAAAAGGCTTTTATGAAAAAGACGGCAAAACTCTCGGTTTTGAAATCTTAGCTTTTAATACCGATCCGCTTAGAGTGTCGCTAGCCAAAGCTCTTAGCAGCGAGCTAGTAAAATTTGGAATCGACGCCAAAGCATACGGCAAACCTAAAACCGCTTTTGAAATTTCTAAAGTGCAGAGTTTCGTAATCGGCTGGGGCAGCCCTTTTGACCCTGATTTTCATACGTATAGAATTTTTGGAAGCTTTGCCGACGTAGATAAAAATGAAAACGGCTGGAACTATAGCCACTATAGCGACGAGAACGTCGATAAGGCTCTAAAAAGCGCAAGGAGTACCCAAAACGTGGACGAGAGAAAGAAATTTTACAAAGAATTTCTAAAAGCGATCCACGACAATCCTCCTTTTGTTTTCATAGCGTATCTTGACTATCCGCTGGTTTATAACGACGAAATTTCAGGCATAAAAACAAGGACATTGGGACATCACGGCGCCGGATTTTTGTGGAATATCCACGAATGGCAAAAGCAAGTTAAATAGTTGAAAAATTTAATTCTTAAAAGAGTAGCGTCGAGTTTGGCGCTACTCCTATTTCTGTCTTTGATCGTTTTTTTGCTGATTTTTATCCTACCAGGAAGCGTCACAGATGCTATGTTTTCGCGCCCGGAAGCGGTAAGCGAGAGCGTAAAAAAACAGATCGAGATAAATTTGGGCCTAGATAAAAACGTATTTTTACAATATTTCTCGTGGATTTTTGCATTTTTGCGGGGAGATTTCGGGCTGTCTTTGATAAGCGGCGAAAGCATTTCCGCCATCATCGCAAAAAGGCTTCCAAACACCATCGCCCTATCGCTCGCATCATTTTTTTTCATAAGTCTGTTTTCGCTTATCCTGGGCTTTATTTGCGCTATTTATAAGAATAAATTTATAGATATTTTTATAAATATCACAACTTTTCTGCTTGCCTGTTTGCCGCATTTTTGGGTCGGGCTTGCTTTTATTCTTGTTTTTAGTTTAATCCTCGGGCTTTTTCCAAGCTCGGGAGTAAATGAGATCAGCCAAAACGGGATTTCGCTCAAACACCTATTTTTGCCGCTTTTAAGCGTAGTTTTGCCACATCTTGGGCTTAATATAAAATTTATCAAGGACACATTTTTAGAGAGCTTAAGCAAGGATTTTATCCAAGCATCTTACGCAAGAGGGCTTGAAAAAAGCAGAATTTATCTTCTGGCATTTCAGGATGCCCTGCCCGTTATAGTGCAATATCTAGGAACTCTAATGGGAGGTATATTTGCCGGCTCGTACGTAGTCGAGAGCGTATTTTCATACCCGGGTATCGGCGAGCTTGCGATAAGCTCGGTCGTTTCAAAAGACTATCCCGTGGTTATTAGCGTGGTGCTGCTTAGCGCCGTTTTTGTTATATTGTCAAATTTAGTAGCGCAGATTATCGCGATTATGCTCGATAAGAGGAATTTATGAAAATTTATAAATTTTTCTTAGCGGTTTTTGTATTTTTTGTTATCTTGGCGGTTTTCGCTCCATTTTTTGCGCCGTTTGATCCAAATTTTAGCGATTTTCAAAATGTCAATTTAGCCCCGAGCCAAACTCATATTTTCGGAACGGATTTTATGGGCAGAGACCTGCTAAGCCGCGTATTTTATGCGCTTAGAACATCGCTCATCGTAGGGGTCGGAGCAAGTTTAATAACCACCCTCATAGCCTCTTTTTACGCCTACATCGCAACGCTTAATTCAAATTTTATAAAAGAGTTTTTCGACAGGCTGATAGATGCGTTTTTGTCCCTGCCCAGCATTATATTTATCATGATCTTTTCATCGATTTCCGGCGGCAGGCTATTTACGATTATCCTTATAATCGGGCTTTGCTCATGGATGCAAAGCGCAAAGGTTATTTTGGGCGCTCTTAAAACGATGCTTAAGAGCGATTTTATAGCTCAAGCTAAAATAAACGGAGCGACGCATTTTAAACTTATATTTTTTGAAGCACTTCCAAATTTAAAGGCTCTGCTTTTTACGCTTTTTGGCATCAACGCCGCGCACGCAATCGCCATGGAAGCAACACTTAGCTTTTTCGGAGTAGGAAGCGATCTATCCGCGATCAGCCTCGGGCTTATGCTAAACGAAAGCACGCAGGCTCTATTTATGGGCTCTTGGTGGGTCGTGCTTTTCCCGGGAGTTGTGCTGTTTCTGCTCATACTCTCTTTTGCGATTTTAAGCACGAGCTCAAACGGCAAGGGTATAAAAATATGATCGAGATAGAAAATTTAAATCTAAATTTTAAAAATAGGCCGATTTTATCAAATCTTGATTTCACCCTCGCTCAAAACGAATGCGTCGCGATCACCGGAAATAGCGGCTGCGGAAAGTCGATGTTTGCAAAGGCGATGATAAGGCTTTTTGATGACGATTTTAGCCTTAGCGCCGATAAATTTAAAATTTGCGGCAGGGATATTTTGGCTCTTGATCAAGATGAGCTTAGAGAGCACAGGCGAAATGTCTGCGCTCTGATCTTTCAAAATAGCCACGGCTCCTTTCATCCCATGCTAAACGTAGGCGATCATTTCAATCTCTATCTTAAAAAAACTATGGAAATAGGCCTTATTAAAAAAACGGCTTTTGAGTATTTTGCAAAATTCGGCTTTGACGACGCAAACACGCTTTGGCATAAATTTTCTTATGAGCTAAGCGGCGGGGAGGCGAGCAGAGTTCAGATAGTTTTGGCGCTTTGCTTGAAGCCTAAAATTTTAATATGCGACGAGATAACAAGCTCGCTCGATACTCTAAACAAAAGAAATATTATAAATATGCTAAATTCTCTCAAGCGCGAGATCGGCATTATATTTATCACCCATGAGCTCGGGCTTATCTCGCATCTGACGAGTAGAATTTTAAATCTCAAAAACGGAAAATTTCAATGATATTAGAGGTTAAAAACATATCGAAAAATTTTGAGTTTAGAGAGCATTTCGGACACAAGCAGATCTGCTTAGAGGTGCTAAATAATATCAGCTTTAATCTCGAAAGCGGCGAGAATTTGTCCATCCTAGGGCAAAGCGGAAGCGGCAAAAGCACTCTGGCTAAAATTTTAGCTCTAGTTATAAAACAAAGCGGAGGCGAGATATTTTTTGAGGGCAAAAATCTATCAAATTTAAACCAAAACGAGATTTTGCGATGCAGAAGCCGGATCCGCCTCGTGATGCAAAATCAAAAACTATGCCTAAATCCGGCTCTTAAAATCAAAACTCAGATTAAAAACATAAAGAATTATCTTAAACTAAATTTTGATGATGAGCTTGTGGACTCGCTTTTAAAAACGCTAAATTTGCCCGCGGAAATTCTAGCTAAGCTCCCGCATCAAATCAGCGGCGGCGAGGCCGAGCGAGCGGGAATGCTCATAGCTATGCTCTCAAACCCGAAACTCCTGATCCTCGATGAGATAACGAGCGGGCTTGATTTTGAGGCGAAAGAGAGGCTTTTGGATATGCTTTTGACGCTTAATAAAAACATAAATATCATATTTATAACTCACGATCTCATGAGCGCGAGAAGGGTTGCGGGCAAGGTTTTGCTGCTCGAAAAAGGAAAGCAAATTTTCTTCGGCGACTTTGAAAACATTAAGGAGTGTCCTAAATTTTTAGAGCTTTCGGAGGCCTTGAGTTATTAAGTACTGCGCGCGATGTTCATGTGCAAAGAGAGCGCGCCTTAATCCCTATACGCCGTAAATTTTAATGTATTGTGGCAAGAAATTCTAAAACCAATTCTTTTTACTCTCTTTTAATTCCTACGCACGGGCACCCCTCTTGGATTTTGATTATTTTCCTTCCTTTTATATTCGTTTTGATATAATTTTTCTGAAAAATAGGTGTCAAACGGCACCAAACCGTCAAACATAGATTTTTTAACCCAAAAATAAAGTGAAAGGAAAGATTATGTCATTTATAGATGAAGACTACGTAAATATCGTGCCGCAGGATCTGCTGGAGCGCGGTATACGATTAAGGGAAGAGTACGGAATTTATGATATCGCTTGGAGATTTGACGATGTAATGGAGGTGCTAAAAATTACAAGAGATAAAGGTATGATTATCGTAGGAGGGGATGTATATCGCCTAAGCGGCAATGAGCCCATAATCACATACGATTGCTGGAGTATTGAATCGGAAGATGACGATGCATTTGAAGTAGCAACCCAATATATCACTAATTATCGCGCTAGAAACGGAGATGACTTTGCATATTGCCCAGTCATTTGCCCCGGGCGGGTGTCCAAATGAAAATTTTAACTTCCAATGCAGAATATGTTGGTTTTGCTCGTATTCAAATAAATATAAAAATATGCGCCGAACTGAATGCTAATGTATGCGTAGATGGGATATAAAAGATTTTTAGGAGCGATCTTGAAAAGCAACAAAGTAATCCTAATCCTATCGATCGAAAGCGATAGGGATCTATCCGAAACAATAAGCAGCAACGGCATATCTGCAACAAAAGTCTGGCAAAAAGGAGATTTGAAACTAAAAGGTTCTATTTTAAAATACAGAAATTTTGGCTTTAGCATAGAGGAAAAATTTTATGATATACCTTTTGCGGGAGATCTAGTTAAAAAATTTTTAGCAGATATAAATGTCGCGAGGAGTATAAAATTACAAAGCGTGAAAAAGCTGCTAAGAGTCGTAGTTTACAGTTATAATAGCATGCCCGGTCTATATTATAATGCAAATTTACTGAAACTATTAGCAGATAATAATGTGGATTTGGACAACGACATATACTGCCTAGATGGATAAATTTGAATCTTGAGCAAGGCATATTTATCGATGAAATTCTTTGACTCCGATTGGGCAAAAGACGGCAATCTATCCTTAGAATTTCATATAAGGATAATTTAAAACCATGAAACCGGTAAGAATTGTAATGACGATATTTTTTATTATCCTATCGTCTTTAAATTTTCATAAACTATTAACGGAAGGCGGTTATCGCGGAGGCAAAGTCTATGTCGTAGCCACAACCCAATCCGTCATTATGCAACTACTGCTTATCATAGGATTGATCCTGTATTTGATATATCTATTAAGAGTAAAAGAGCATTATAAGCCAAGCTCAAATTTTATGCTTTCTAAAAAGGAGGGCAAAATGAACTTATCGAATAGAATAAAAGCGCTAAAGGCGCGGCTTAAACTGCAAAAGCCGGAAATTATAACAAATCCTGTAC
>CAUUSU010000051.1:0-8247 GCA_963547835.1 uncultured Campylobacter sp. | reverse complement strand
GTGCGGACGGCAAAATTTTAAAGGTCTATAAAAGCGTCAAGGCAAAGGATCACGCGGCAAAGGTGCTCGCGGATCTGCTAGCTGCGGGGAAATAAAGCGCCAAGCCGACGTTTTGAAATAGAGCTCCGGCGCATTTGGGCGCTAAGCTTTAATTATAAAATTTATGCACTGAAATTCGCTATGGAATTTCGGCGTCAAATTGAAGCGCCGAAGCTTCGGCATTAAAATTTAGTCTTGAAATTTTGCCTTAAAATTCCTCCGCTAATTTGAAAATAAAATTTCAAAGCGGAGTTCTATCTGCGATTTTAGCGGCAAATTTTATCGCCCCAAAATAAAATTTTAAAGGAAAAATATGAAAAACTTAATTATTCTAGCCCATCCGGATATTAAAAATTCGATCATAAACGAGCGATTTTTAAAAGAGGCCGCCGCGCAAAGCTTCTAGGAGCTTATCGCTTTTTCCTTGCCGCACTCACGGACAAAAGCGCCGCGAAATATCCGCTTTCTTGCTTTGCGTAACGGCTCACGATACACTGATAAAGCTGCCGAGCGGAGGTAAAGCAGTGCAGCGAGGTACGCGGTGCAGGACACAAATTTTACCCTCGCTTAAAATCTGCGCCGCGGATAATATCGGAGAGTAAAATTTCGCTCGATGTTTAGAGAAAAGCGCGGAAAAAAACGGCGCCGCAATTATTACGAGCTACAAAAGCTCCGCCCGATGATTTGTAATAAATTTTGAGTTTAAATTTTACGCGCTTGTGCTAAAGGCTTCGGCGCCTCCGAACAAGCCTCGTCCGCAAAAATTTTGATCTAAAATTTGAGCAGTCTGTCCTCGCCAAATTTAAAATCAGGCCCCCAAGCCACCTCCCAGTAGTATCCGTCCGGATCGGCAAAATATGCGTGGTATCCGCCCCAAAACGCAACTTGGGGCTCCTTGACGATAGTTCCGCCCGCCTTTTTTACTAGCTTTATGATGCTATCCACGTCCTCTTTGTTTTTTACATTATAGGCTAGCGTTATGCCACCAAATCCGCTGCCCCTGGGCGGATCGTTTTCGTTGATATCTCGAGCTAGCGCGTCCAAGGGATAGAGCTCAAATTTAGTTCCGGGCGTATTAAAAAACATACGGGCGGATTGTCCTCTTTGCAGTCCGTCCCGCAACCTAGGCCGTCTCTGTAAAATTTCAGCGCCCTTTGCATGCTTCGCACGCCCAGGCAGATGCAGGTTATTTTATTCATTTTTGCCTCCATAAATTTTAACGTATCTATTTTGGTTTCTTGTGCCGTAGTCAAGCCTGCGCTCAAACAAGCCGTCGTCGCGCTAGCCGAGCGCGCCGTCCGAGCTTTTTAATCACCGATCATTAAAATTCTAAAATTCCGCTTCCAAGCTCGGCGTTAAATTTTAAAATTTAAGCCGCCTTATCTAGCCCGCAAGCTAGCTCAAAGTCCGTTCCTTACGGCTCAAACGAGCAAGCCTTTAGGTTTCCGCCCGTTAAGCCCTTTTTAAACCACTCTTTGCGCTGCGCCGAGGTGCCGTGCGTGAAGGAATCGGGCACGACGCGACCGCTAAATTTACGCTGCAACGTATCGTCGCCGATCGCGCTGGCGGCATTTAGCGCCTCGTCAATGTCGCCCGCCTCCAGCACGCGCCCGGCTTTTGCGAGATAATGCGCCCAAACCCCCGCGTAGCAGTCCGCCTGAAGCTCGACTTTGACCTGAAGCGCGTTTTGCTCAGCTTCGCCGCGAGCGCGCCTTTTTAGAGCATTGATCTGCTCCAGCGTACCGATTAAATTTTGAACGTGATGCCCAACTTCGTGCGCGATGACATAGGCTTGCGCGAAGTCGCCGCCCGCTTTGTATTTGTTTGCAAGCTCGTCGAAAAAGCCGAGATCAAGATAAATTTTATGGTCCCTCGGGCAATAAAAAGGTCCCGTCTGTGCGCTCGCAAAGCCGCAGCCGCTTGCTATCTGATCGCGAAAGAGCCGCAAACCGGGCTCCTCGTAGCGCGCACCCGCACTTTTAAATATCTCGCCCCAGACGTCTTCGGTTTGAGCTAGCACCGCCGAGACGAAGGCGAGCTTTTCTTGCTCCTGCGGGCTATCGGTCGGCTCTCTCTGCGTGCTGGCGCCTCCGTCTAAAAGCGCCAAAGGGTTGTAGCCCATAAAATACGCCACCGCGCCGATTACGAGCACTATGCGCCCGATCTTTGAGCCGAGCAAAAACCTAATGATCGGGATCAGCATCCCAAGTGAGCCCGAGCTCGTGCGCATGCTGCTTGCGCGGTCATCCTCCACGTTTGAGCTTCGTCTGCCGTTTTGCCATTTCATGTTCTTCCTTTAAAATTTTTGAGCCATTATACTAAAATTTTAAAAAGAGCGCCGTCTTGCCTTTACAAAAACAGTGCACGCGTAGCGAAATAAATCTGAAATTTTGCTTATTTTAAATTTTTTTTAAGCTGTTTAAAATTTTAAATTCTATATAATCGCCCTTTTTAAATTTAAAAGAAAGGAGAATTTGTGGCAAAAGACGACGTCATAGAGATCGACGGCAACGTCATAGAAGCGCTGCCGAACGCGACTTTTAAGGTCGAGCTGGACAACAAACACGTGATTTTATGCCATATCGCGGGCAAGATGCGGATGCACTACATCAAGATAATGCCGGGCGATCGCGTAAAAGTCGAGCTGACCCCTTACAGCCTCGATAAAGGCAGGATCACCTACCGCTATAAGTAAGGATAAAGTTAAATTTAGATATACTCGCGATTTTGCGACTAAACTGTAGGAAGAAGTGTTTTCAAAATCCCCACTATTTTGAAAACAGTTGGTTTGATACTTTCGCTTTTGAAATTTCATTAAACCTAGGTGCAGTTTGCATTTAAAGTGGAGAAAATTTTAGGAGAGTGGAATGAAAGTTCGTCCATCCGTTAAGAAAATGTGCGACAAATGTAAAATTGTCAAGCGCAAAGGTGTTGTTCACGTTATTTGTGAAAATCCAAAACATAAACAAAGACAAGGATAAGTTATGGCTCGTATCGCAGGTGTAGATCTACCAAAGAAAAAAAGGATTGAATACGGACTAACTTATATCTACGGTATAGGTTTATTTACGTCGAGAAAAATTCTCGATGCGGCAGGAATTTCTTACGATAAAAGAGTCGCCGATCTGAGCGAAGATGAAGCCGCCGCTATCAGAAAAGAGATCCAAGAGCACTATATGGTCGAAGGCGATCTTCGCAAACAAGTGGCTATGGATATAAAAGCGCTTATGGACTTGGGCGGCTATCGCGGCTTAAGACACAGAAAGGGCCTTCCGGTTCGCGGTCAAAAAACAAAAACGAACGCCAGAACCAGAAAAGGCAAACGCAAAACCGTCGGCGCGGCAGCTAAATAAGGATTGAGATATGGCACAGAAAAAAGTAGTTAAGAAAAAAACCGTCAGAAAAAATATCGCCAAAGGCATAGTTTACATCTCCGCTACGTTTAACAACACTATGATTACCGTAACGGACGAGATGGGCAACGCGATCGCGTGGAGCAGTGCGGGCGCTTTAAATTTTAAAGGCAGCAAAAAATCCACCCCTTATGCGGCGCAGCAAGCCGTCGAGGACGCGCTAAACAAAGCCAAAGAGCACGGCATCAAAGAGGTAGGCGTCAAGGTTCAAGGTCCGGGAAGCGGACGCGAGACCGCCGTTAAAAGCGTAGGTAGCGTAGAAGGGATTAAAGTTACATATTTCAAAGACATCACTCCTCTTGCGCACAACGGTTGCAGACCGCCTAAACGACGTCGCGTGTAATTATAAAAGGAGAAATTTATGGCTAGATATACAGGACCGGTTGAAAAATTAGAAAGAAGGCTCGGCGTCGATCTATTTATGAAAGGCGAAAGAAGGCTTGCGGGCAAGAGCGCGCTTTTAAAACGCCCTTACGCTCCGGGTCAGCATGGACAAAGACGCGCTAAACTAAGCGAATACGGCTCACAGCTTCGCGAGAAACAAAAGGCTAAATTTATGTACGGCGTAAGCGAGAAGCAGTTCCGTAGGCTATTTGCAGAAGCGGCTCGCAGAGAGGGTAACACCGGAGCGATCTTGGTTCAGCTTTTAGAGCAGAGACTAGATAACGTCGTTTACCGCATGGGCTTTGCTACGACTAGACGATTTGCGCGTCAGCTCGTTACGCACGGACATATCTTGGTAGACGGCAAGCGCGTCGATATCCCTTCGTACTCCGTCCGCGCAGGACAAAAGATCGAAGTGATCGAAAAGAGCAAAAATAACCCGCAAATTTCAAGAGCGCTAGATCTTACGGCACAGACCGGCATCGTAGCGTGGGTAGACGTAGAAAAAGAGAAAAGATACGGAATTTTTTCTAGAGTTCCGGAGAGAGAAGAAGTTGTTATTCCTGTAGAGGAAAGATTTATCGTAGAGCTTTACTCGAAATAGTAGGTGCTAATATGAGAAAAATCACAACATCAGCTCATATGCCAACTGAAATAAAGGTTGAGAATGTCAGCGAAAATGTTGCTAAAATCATAGCATATCCCTTTGAAACGGGATATGCCGTCACTCTAGCTCATCCTTTACGAAGGCTACTTTATACGAGCACGGTCGGTTTCGCGCCGACTGCGGTTAAAATCGAAGGCGTAAGCCACGAATTCGACAGCATGCGCGGTATGCTCGAGGATATGGCGGCTTTTATCATAAATTTAAAGGGCTTAAGGTTTAAAATTAAGGGTGATTCCCTACGCGAGGTCGTAGAATACAGCTTCAAAGGACCTAAAGAAATTTACGGCAGCGACCTAAATAACGACGCCGTAGAGATCGTAAATCCAAGCGCTTATCTGGCTACGATAAACGAGGATGCCGATCTTAAATTTACGCTCATCATCGAAAAGGGCATCGGCTACGTCCCAAGCGAAGAGATCAGAGAAAATTTAGACGCTGATTTTATCGCGCTGGATGCGTTTTTTACCCCGGTAACCAAAGCTGTTTACGATATCGAAAACGTATTCGTAGAGGATAATCCCGACTACGAAAAGGTGGTCTTTACGATCACTACCGACGGTCAGATCAGCGCGATAGATGCGTTTAAAAACGCGCTTGAGGCAATGTATCAGCAGCTGGCGGTTTTCAAAGGTATCGTAAATATCAGCGCTGCAGATACTTTCGGTAGGGCAATCCCTGCAAATTCCGAGTTTGCAAAGCTTTTTGAGAGCGTTAGTAATCTAAGCTTAAGCGCACGAAGCTTCAACTGCCTGGATCGCGCCGATATTAGATTTATCGGTGAGCTTGCGATCATGGAGGAGAGCGAGCTTAAAGACCTTAAAAATTTAGGCAAAAAATCGCTTGAGGAGATCAAGGCCGTAATGGAGGAGATCGGTTATCCTATCGGCAACCAGGAGCTCGGCGATAAAAAAGAGCAGCTAAAACGCAAGCTTGATGAGCTAAAGGCTCAAAGACAAAAGAATGAAGGACAATAAATGAGACATAATCACGGATATAGGAAGCTAGGGCGCACTTCGTCTCACCGTGCTGCCCTGCTTAAAAATTTAACCATCGCTTTAGTTACTAGCGGCAAGATCGAAACTACGCTTCCTAAAGCCAAAGAGCTAAGAAGCTATGCCGAGAAGCTGATCACTCGCGCGCGCAAGGGCGACAGCGAGGCGCATAGATTTGTTTTCGCGGCGCTTCAGGATAAGGCTGCGACAAATAAGCTGGTTACCGAGATCGCTCCAAAATACGCAGGCGTAAACGGCGGCTACACTCGCATCATCAAAACCCGCCTTCGCAAGGGCGACGCCGCAGAGATGGCTTATATCGAGCTAATCAGCAAATAAAATTTCGGGATCACTCCCGAAATTTCTTCTATGAAATTTAAAATTTTACTTCCGCTTGTTATCGTCGCTGCGGGCCTAGCGTGGGCATTGGACAATTATCTTAGCTATAAAAATATTGAAACGATTAACTCCGAAATTCCGCTAAAACAGGCATTGGACGGCGAGCAAATCTCTAAAATCCGCGTCTATAAATCCAAACGAATTCTTGAAATTTTGACCTCAAAAGGCATCGCGAAAAGCTACAAAATCGCCCTCGGACGCGAGCCTGAAGGACATAAAGAGGTTCAAGGCGACGGCAAAACCCCGGAGGGCAACTACACCATAAACGGCAAAAATCCAAACTCGGCGTATCATCTAAATTTAGGCATCTCCTATCCAAACAAAGCCGACATAGCGCACGCAGAATCCCTCGGCAAGAGCGCAGGCGGCGATATCAAAATCCACGGGCTACCGAATAAATTCAGCTACCTAGGGCAGAGTATCGCGGCGTTCGGCGACTGGACGGAGGGCTGTATAGCGCTCGTCAATGACGATATGGACGAGCTTTTTGAGCACGTAAAAATCGGCACGCCGATAGAAATTTTGCCGTGATTGCACGCGTCTGCGCTAAAATTTCACAGCCGCGATCGATATAAAACATAGCGTAAATTTCATCTACGAGCTTTAAAATAATATTCCTCGTCCAGACTTTTGTAGTCGCAAAATTTGCGATTAAAAGCAGAATTGTTTTTCTAAAAATTTAATCGTATCGGCGCTTATCCTAATTAAATTTAGGCAGTTCCGCTTTAAATTTTACCTACCGCTCAAGCAAAATTTATCTCAAATTTAGCCCTCGGTCTGGCTGAAATTTCATCCCAAATTTATGGCACAAATAGTCTAAATTTGAATATTCACAAACCCGATGATTCACAAACTTTGCCCTTCTCTAGATCGATAAAATTTAAAATTGTAGTGCTAGCCGTCTGCACTGCATAAATTCTTTACAACCTACGGCGCAAAATCCACGCTCCTTGCGCAAAATTTCAGATTAAATTTCATCCCCGATAAGCCTTTTTTTATCGCTTTTGGATATAATGCGCCAAAATCAAAACAAGGAATTTTAATGATACCATTTACAGACGAAGAGCTTCTAGCTCCGGTACAAGGCAGCTTGGAGCTAATCCGACCGATGCTGCAAAACGACGGCGGCGATATGAAGCTTTTAGGCATAAAAAACGGCGTCGTCTATGTCCGCCTTACCGGGCATTGTCACGGCTGCGCTGCAAGTGCGCAGACCCTAAAATACGGCGTCGAGCGCCAGCTTCGCATGGATATTCACCCCGAGCTTAGCGTCGTAAACGTCCCCGAAGGCGAAGAGTTTGAATTATAAAAAGCTGGGGCTAAAAGCCTTTTCGCGCGGAGAATTCGAGCTTGCGAAGCTGTATTTTTCGCTCGCCTACGAAAAAAGCGGCGAGGAGGAAATTCTATTTTTACTCGAGCTTTGCCAGACCGCGCTGGCAGACCGCGAAGAAGCGCTTATGCTCTTTGATTTTTACAACCTCAGCCCTAAAACTCAAACCGCGGAGCTTTTTAAAATTTTAAACTCCATTAACGAAAAGATCGCGAATGAAGCGGCTTCCGAGCCCGGCGCCGAGGACGAGATCGCCGTTATCGCCTATGCCGATTTTATGCGCGCGGTAGGCCAAAGAGGCTTTAAAGACGCCTTCGAATCGATCATTTTTTCCTCTAAAATCGCCATTTCGGACAAAAGCGAGATGATAGAATTTTTAGAAAATTTGATAGAAAACGGCTACTACGAGATGGGGCTTAATTACGTCGAAAGCTCGGCTGCTGCGTACGCAGGCGATGAGCGCTTCGAAGCGCTGATGCAAAAAATCAAAAATCATGAGAATACGACTCGAAAATAGCTTTATCACCGACAATTCCGCCGAGTGCGAGGCGGGCTGCTTTTTTATGCGCACTGACGCGAACGCTAAATTTGAATCCGAAGCGGCGCAAAAAGGCGCGCAGATCATCTCTATCGCGCAAACAAAGGAGCTTTTGAGGATCGATCCGCGCATCAAAATCATTGGCATCACGGGCACCAACGGCAAGACCACGACCGCGGCGGCGATCTATTCGACGCTGCTGGATCTAGGCTTTAGCTGCGGTTTAAGCGGCACGCGCGGCGCTTTCATAAACGAGCGCAGGATCGACGAAAAGGGACTTACGACGAGCTCGGTTTTTAAGACGATGAGCTATCTTCACGAGGCTAGCGAGCGCGGATGCGAGTACTTCGTTATGGAGGTTAGCTCACACGCGATCGCGCAAAATCGTATCGAAGGATTAGAATTTGCGCTTAAAATTTTTACTAATCTCAGCCAAGATCATCTCGATTATCACGGCAGCATGCAAGAATACGCCGCAGTCAAGA
>CAUUSU010000050.1:0-8264 GCA_963547835.1 uncultured Campylobacter sp. | reverse complement strand
GCGCCTGGATGTCGAATACACTGAGCGCGGATATAGCGAAAAAATTCCAAACAAGTTAAAGCAAATTTTAAAAGACTATAACGCGACTGATGTAAATGATTTTATCTTAAGCTTGGGACTGGCTGATTTTAAGCCGCCAAGGCCTACACGCGACATCTACTACATCCTGCCCGATCGCATGATGAATATCTTCCCCGTCGTCACGCAGTTTTCAAACATCGACATCACCGACGGCAAGCAGCTGGGCGAGCTGTTTTTCATAACGAGCGATAGGTTTGTTCAGGATCAAAGCGGCGTGCATATGGACAACGGCTTTTCGATCTCGCCGAATTTGCTTAGTTTGGAATTTAGCGGCAGAAAATTTGCGATCAATACCTTTTACGAAACGAGCTACGACGCGAACGGCAAGCTTTCGGTAAAAGAGTTTAATATGGACAGCAGCGCGCAATTTTACGTGATTTTCATGCGCGATTACGGGCGATTTTTGCTGCTAGATAAGACGATGCTAAACTCGAGCTACATTCAGCTTTTCGTATTTGAAAGATATAGGCCCAAGCTATTCGAGCCTGTGATCTTAAGCCCTGCTGTGAAAGTTTATAAATTAAAGCGCTAGATAAAATTTTGCCGCAAGCTAAGGAGAAATTTATGAAATTTAATCTCGCAACGCCAAGCAAGGAATGCTACAGATGGCTCGCATAGGGTTTTTAAGCCATGCCGATATGAGCTTGCATTTCTTTCGTCGCCCGATAATGCAGGCTTTAAAAGAGCGCGGGCACGAGGTTTTCGCAATTGCTCCTCGTGGCGCTTATACGCAGGATTTAGCGCGCGATTTTAATGCCATAACCTACGATCTTGATCGAGCGAGCTTAAATCCGTTTACCGTATTTAGCAACACCAAAGCCCTTGCGCGCGAGCTAAAGAGGCTAAATTTGGACCTGCTGCAAACAGCCGCGCATAAATCAAACGTGTTTGGTACACTGGCGGCTCGAGAGGCGGGTATAAAATATGTGATAAACTTAGTCGAGGGGCTGGGCAGCTTTTATATCGACGATGATATTAAAACAAGGCTTGTGCGAGCGGTTTTGGAGAAGCTTTATAAATTTTCATTTTCGCAGGCGGATGCTTGCGTATTTGTAAACGATGCCGATCCTGATTATATGCTATCTCGCGGGCTTATTGCGAAGCAAAAGGTCATAAGGATTAAAAGTGTAGGCGTAGATGCTGAAAGATTCAATCCCAAAATCGTTAGTGCGTCGGATCTGGGCGAGGATTTGCACGGCAAAAAGATCGTGCTGATGATAGCTCGCGCGATGTGGCATAAGGGCGTGAGAGAATTCTACGAAGCAGCAGAAATTTTAAAAGATCGATCGGATGCGAAATTTGTCTTTGTGGGCGAGGGCTTTGCGGGCAATAAAAGCACCGCTAATCCTACGTTTTTGCGAAGTGGTGCGGTGCATTATCTAGGCGCCAGAAATGATGTGCCAGAGCTTTTGAAGGCTAGTTACCTACTGGCACTTCCTAGCTACAAGGAGGGCTTTCCGCGCACGGTTTTAGAGGCGATGAGCATGGCGCGAGCCTGCGTGGTAAGCGATTGCAGCGGCTGCATCGAAGCCGTGCAAGATGGCGTCAACGGCTTAATTTGCCGCACTCGAGACGCGAATGATCTTGCGCGAAAGATCGAAATTTTGCTAGATGATGAGCCGCTTTGCGAAAGGCTAGGACGAAACGGGCGCGAGATGGTGCTTGCAAATTACGACGAAAAGATTGTCACGGAAAAATATTTAGAGGTTTATAGGAAATTTATCGATGTATAGGTGTTTTTTAAAGCGTGCGCTCGATTTTACGGCGGCTTTGGTTTTGATCATTTTGGTTTCGCCCGTGATGGCGCTTACGTGGTTCTTGATCCGCAAGCACATTAGCAAAAGCGCGATTTTTACGCAATCTCGCCCTGGGCTTGATGAGCAAATTTTTAAAATTTACAAATTTAAAACGATGAGCGACGAGCGCGGCGCGGACGGCGAGCTTCTGCCAGACGAAGCGCGGCTCAATGAATACGGCAAAAAGATCCGCGCGCTAAGCCTGGATGAGTTGCCGCAGCTTTTCAACGTGCTAAAGGGCGATATGAGCTTCATCGGGCCGCGTCCGCTGCTGATCGAGTACCTGCCGCTTTATTCGCCGCAGCAGCGTCTGCGACACAGCGTGCGCCCGGGCATCACGGGGCTTGCGCAGGTAAACGGTCGCAACGCGATCAGCTGGGAGAAAAAATTTGAGTTCGATACGTATTACGCGCAAAATTTAAGCTTCGCGCTCGATCTTAAGATCGCGCTTTTGACGATTAAAAAAGTGATTGCAAAAGAGGGCGTAAATAAAGAGGGCATGGCGACGACGGAGAAATTTAATGGGCACAACTAAAATTTACATTTACGGCGCGAGCGGACACGGGCTGGTGGTAGCGGACGTCGCGCTAGCCGCGCGCGGGGCTAAATTTGGCGAGGTAGTTTTTTTAGACGACGCGGCGGGGCTGAAATTTAGCGAGGATCTGCCGAAGTATCCCGTAATAATTGCAATCGGCGATAACAAAACTCGCGCAAAGATCCAAGAAAAGGTATCGCGCGCCGGTTTTGAGATAGCGACGCTAATTCATCAAAGTGCCATCGTTAGCCCAAGCGCTGCTATCGGCGAGGGCGCGGTCGTAATGCCCGGCGCCGTGATAAATGCGCGAGCTAAAATCGGTCGCGGCGCGATAATCAATTCAGGCGTCGTAATCGAGCACGAGTGCGAGATCGGCGAGTTCGCGCACATCAGCCCTAACGCTGCGCTTGCGGGCGGCGTGAAGGTGGGGGCATTTTCTCACATTGGAATCGGCGCCAGCGTCATTCAGAGGCTAAGTATCGGGCAGCGCTGCATAATCGGCGCGGGTGCTGCGGTCGTGCGCGACATAGCTAGCGACAGCGTAGCCGTAGGCGTGCCCGCTCGCGTGATTAAAAAAAATGGCTGAATTTAAAATTTATAGCATTAAAAGTGATAAAATCCGAGCATTTAAATTTAATGCCGAAAGCTAAATTTAGCCTTGCGACGCGCGAGGTTAAATTTAAAGATCAAGGAAGGATAGAGATGGCAAGAGTATTTTTAAGCCCGCCGAATATGGGTGGCAATGAGCTTGAGTATATAAAAAAGGTATTTGAAAGCAACTATATCGCGCCTTTGGGCGAATATGTCAATCGCTTTGAGGACGCAGTGAAGTCCTATACTGGCACGCGCGGCGCGCTGGCGCTAAACGCAGGCACGGCGGCACTTCATCTAGCGCTTCGCTGCAGCGGCGCAAAGGACGGCGACGTGGTGTTGGGCTCCACGTTTACCTTCATGGCGTCGCTAAATCCGATATTTTACGAGCGCTGCGTGCCGGTACTGATAGACAGCGACGAGAGCTGGAATTTAAGCCCGAAGCTGCTTAAAGAAGCGATCAAAAAATCGCCGAAAAAGCCAAAGGCGCTAATCGTCACGCACCTTTACGGACAGGCTGCGAAGATGGATGAGATATGCGAAATTTGCGCTAATGAAAATATCGATCTCATCGAGGATGCCGCGGAGGCGCTGGGCGGATTTTATAAGGGTAAAGCACTTGGTGGTATTGGAAAATGCGGCGCACTAAGCTTCAATGGCAATAAAATCATCACTACCTCAGGCGGCGGAATGCTGATCTCAAACGACGAGAAGCTAGTGGCTAAGGCTAGATTTTTAAGCACCCAAGCGCGCGAGCCGCTACTTCACTACGAGCACAAAGACTACGGCTACAACTACCGCTTAAGCAACGTCTTGGGCGCTATCGGCGTAGGTCAGATGGAGGTCTTGCCGCAGCGCGTAAAGAGAAAACGCGAAATTTTTAAAATTTACGAGGATCTGTTTAGAGGCGCCGACGTGGAGTTTATGCCTGAAGTCGAAGGCGGCGAGGGCAACAGATGGCTTAGCACGCTATTATTTAAGCAAAAAGGCGCACATCTAAAGGTTATCGATGCGCTAAATAAAGCCGACATCGAATCTCGGCCGCTTTGGAAGCCGATGCATCTGCAAAGCATCTTCGCAGGCGCGCTTAGCGTAGTTGACGGCACGAGCGAGGATATGTTTGAGCGCGGAATTTGCCTGCCTAGCGGCACGGATATGAGCGACGAGACGATCGAGCGCGTCGTAAAAATCGTAAAAGAAAACATCTGATGCTGTTAAAACCCACTAAATTTAGCCGCTTCGCGTTTTTTTTGCTGGGAGATATTTTTATCTCGATCCTCTCCGTTTATATCGCGTTTTTGCTGCGATTTAGCGGAGATATACCGAATGAATTCTATAAAGGCGCGCTGCTTAGCGCCTCGAGCCTCACGGCGATTAAAATTTGCTACTTTTGGTTTTTGCGGATCTATTTAGTTCCGTGGAGATTTTTCGGGCTATACGAAGCTAGAAAGCTCTTCTACGCGCACGTGATGGCGGCGCTTACCTTTTTGATCCTGTTTTTTTTAGCGAGTAAAGTTTTTAACCCCTTCCCGCGCTCGGTCATCATTATCGATGCAGCGATCTCGTTTATTTTGATCAGCGGGGTTAGAATTTCAAAGCGGATGTTTCTAAGCGAGAAGAAAAACATCACGAATAACGAGCCTTGTATCGTCGTAGGCGCTACGAGCAAGACCTTTCACGTCCTAAAAGGTATGCGGCAAAAATATATCAACTACTACCCCGTAGGCGTCGTGGACGGGCGGCCTGAGCTAGTAGGGACGTATTGCGAAAATTACGTCGTCAGAGCCAAGGGCGAAATTCCGCAGATGATCAAAGATAGCGGCGCCAAAACCGCGATCATCGCGCTGGCGCTGTATCCGGACGAGCTAAAGCAGCTCTACGACGAGCTTTTTGCGTACGGGCTAAAGGATATTAAACTCTTTTCGCTTTTGGAGGATGAGAGCAAAAAGATCCGCGACGTATCGATCGAGGATCTGCTCGCGCGAAAGCCGAAGGATCTCGACACCAAGGCGATCGAAAATTTTATCAAAGACAAGATCGTGCTGGTAACGGGCGCGGGCGGCACGATAGGAAGCGAAATTTGCAAGCAGTGCTTGAAATTCGGCGCAAAGCGTCTTATCATGGTCGAACACAGCGAGTTTAACCTCTACTCGATCAACGAAGCCACCGGCGCGGATGCGCGCAACGAGTTAAAGATGATAAACGTCGTTTATCGCCATGAGCTGGAGGAGGTTTTTGCAGAATTTCATCCCGAAGTAGTCGTGCACGCAGCGGCGTATAAGCACGTGCCGCTATGCGAGTTTAACCCGCATCTAGCGGTCAAAAATAATGTCATCGGCACAAAAAACGTAATCGATCTGTCCAAAAAATACGGCGCGAAAAAGGTCGTTTTGATCTCGACCGATAAGGCGGTTCGACCGACGAACATTATGGGCACGACGAAGCGTATCTGCGAGCTTTACGCGCTAAATTCCAACGATGCGGCAAGCGATACGCAGATCGTCGCGGTGCGCTTCGGAAACGTGCTCGGCTCAAGCGGTAGTGTCATTCCTAAATTTAAACGTCAGATCGAAGCGAACGAGCCGCTTACCGTTACGCACCCTGAGATTACGAGATATTTTATGCTCGTTAGCGAGGCGTGCCAGCTCGTGCTTCAAGCGGCCTCTATCGCGCGAGGCGGCGAACTTTTCGTGCTGGATATGGGCGAGCCCGTAAAGATCGCCGATCTTGCCAAGCGAATGCTGCAGCTTGCGGGCAAGGAGGAGCTTGGCATTAAATTTGTAGGTCTGCGCCCGGGCGAGAAGCTTTATGAGGAGCTTTTGATCGACGAAAACGACAAGAGCACGAAGTATCAATCCATATTCGTAACCCACTCCGCAAAATATGACCTAGAGGAGCTAAGCTCGCAGATCGAGGAGCTTTCGGAGTGCGAGGACGCGCAGGTCGCGGATAAGCTAAAGCGTATCGTGCCTGAGTTTTCGCACCGATTGAACGATATGAAGGGCACGGCTTGATCGGTATCGTGGATTACGGCGCGGGCAATATCCAAAGCGTGATGAACGCGCTTAGCTTCTGCGGCGCTAAATTTTGCCTCGCGCGCAGCCCTGAGGAGCTTTTGAGCTGCGATAAAGCTCTGCTTCCCGGCGTGGGCGCATTCGGCGAGGCGATGGATAAGCTTCACGCAAGCGGTATGGACGCCGCGATTAAAGAGTTCGTCGCAAGCGGCAGATATTTTTTAGGCATCTGCCTGGGGATGCAGCTTTTGTTTGAGCAAAGCGAGGAATTCGGCGCGCGCAGCGGGCTTGGAATTCTATCCGGTCGCGTCGTGAAATTTGACAAAACGAAATTTAGTGTTTGCGAAGCGGAATTTCGATCCGAGGATATGAAATTTAGATCGGGCGGGGCGAAATTTAATTCAGACGAGGCGGAATCTAGCGCGCGCAGCTGGCAAAATTTTACCTGTGCCGAAAGCCTAAAGATCCCGCACGTCGGCTGGAACAGCGCGCATTTTATCAAACGCTCGCCGATAAACAGGGGCTTGAGCGAGTTTGAGTATCTGTATTTCGTGCACTCCTACCACGTCCTTTGCGCGCGCGAGATCACGCTTGCGACCACGTTTTACGGCTATGAGTTTGCAAGCGCGATTTGGCACGAAAACGTATTTGCCTTTCAGCCGCATCCCGAAAAAAGCCACGATGCGGGCATAAAAATCATTAAAAATTTTACGGAGCTGTGATGGAAATTTTGCCTGCGATCGATCTGAAACAAGGATGCGCCGTGCGCCTTAGCAAGGGCGAGATGCAAAGCGCAAAAATTTATTCCAAGGACCCCTGCGAGCTAGCCAAAAAATTTGAAGATCTCGGCGCTAAATGGCTGCATTTGGTCGATCTGGACGGCGCGTTTGCTGGCGAGGCGGTAAATTTCAAAGCGATCGAGCGGATCGTAAAAAGCACTCGCCTGCGCGTAGAAGTGGGCGGCGGTATCCGCGACGAAGCGCGCATAAAGGAGTATTTGAGCCTAGGCGTCGATAGATTTATCCTGGGCTCGGCGGCGCTTAAAAACCCGGATTTCGTAAGGAGGATGGCGAAGCTTTACCGCATCGTCGTGGGCATAGACGCAAAAGACGGGCTCGTAGCGACCGAGGGCTGGGCTGAGCTAAGCCGCGTAAAAGCGACCGATCTGGCGCGAGACTACGCGGACGCGGGCGTTTGCGCGATCATCTGCACCGACATATCGCGCGACGGGATGCTAAGCGGCGTGAATGTAGAATTTAGCCGCTCTATCGCGAAAGCTAGCGGTATCGATACTATCGCAAGCGGCGGCGTGAAAGATATGAACGACATAATCGCGCTTAAAAACGCAGGGCTCATCGCAGGCGTCATCGTCGGCAAGGCGTATTACGAGGGTACGCTCGATCTTAAAAAGGCGTTTGAGGCTCTATAAAAACGCCCGAGCGTAAGCAAAGTTTGAACTAAATTTTAGTAATATGCAAATTTTAAAATTTAAAGGCGATGTGAGGCGATGAAAGATTTTTTTTATGAGATGATCGTAAAAAGCACGAATGCGAGCGAGCTTTTCAAGGGCTTTGCGTTCGAGCTCGGCGTTACCTGCGTCGAAGAACGCGGCGATCGCTTCATAATCCGCGACGAAGAGGATCTGCAAAATTTAAAATTTGCGTTTGAAGAGTTTAAAAGGGCGCTCGCGCGATCTCTTAATTTAGACGCCGATCTACAGATCGAAATTTCAAAAAAGCAAAACAAAGACTGGCTCGACGAATACAAAAAAAGCGTCGCGCCCGTGGCAGTCGGCAAATTTTACGTCCGTCCGAGCTGGTGTGAAAGATCGCAAGATCCCGCGCTAATCGATCTGCTGATCGATCCTGCGCTAGCGTTCGGCTCAGGCCATCACGAAAGCACCAATATGTGCCTGGCGCTGCTTAGCGAGCTTGCTCGCGATGGCATGAGCGCGCTTGACGTGGGCTGCGGCAGCGGAATTTTAAGTATCGCGATGAAAAAACTGGGCGCAAAGGTAAGCGCCTGCGATACCGACGAGCAGGCGGTGAGCGCTACGCAGCAAAACGCCGAGAAAAACGGTGTGCAGATCGATCAAATTTGGCTCGGCAGCGTTTCAAGCTTGGGCGAGCAGGCGTCTAGTTTAAGCGAGCAAGGCTCAAGCGAAAGCGCGCAACCGCAGTTTGATCTAATCGTCGCAAATATAATCGCCGACGTGATTTTGATCCTAAGCGCGGATCTGAAAAAAGC
>CAUUSU010000049.1:0-8293 GCA_963547835.1 uncultured Campylobacter sp. | reverse complement strand
AAGGGCGAAAAGATCACCAAGCCCGCTAAGATCGGCCATCTGCAACGAGCGCTCGAAATTTTTAAAGAGCGCTTCTGCGGGCGGATCATCTCGCAGGCATTTGCTTATAAAGACAGCTCGCTTACCGAAAAAACGCCGCTGATTTTGGACGAGAATGAAATTTTATCCCTCGTAAAAAGCTCTAAATTTAATAAAATTTTCATCGAGATCGGCTTCGGCTCGGGCAGACACCTGCTTCATCAAGCGCGCTCAAATCAAGACGCACTGCTAATCGGCATTGAAATTTACAAGCCCGCGATCGAACAGGTCGCAAAGCTAGCGATCCGCGAGGGGCTGCAAAACATTGCGCTGATTGCCACCGACGCACGGGTTTTGCTGAGCCTGCTTCCCGCAGGCTGCCTGCAGCGCGTGTTTTTGCACTTCCCCGTGCCATGGGACGACGCACCGCACCGCCGCGTCATAAGCGACGAGTTCGCCTCGCAGATCGCGCGCACGCTCGAGCGCGCCGGCCGCTTCGAGCTGCGCACCGACAGCGAGGAGTACTTCCTCTACGCGATGCAAAGGCTCTCACCCTACGTTCAGCGCAAAGCGGGCGAAATTTCGCACTTCAAAAACCGCGACGCCGCCGTAGCGAGCAAATACGAGGATAGATGGCGCAAGATGGACAAAGACATCTACGATCTGATCTACGAGAACAAAACCGCAGGCCGGGGCGAACCGCAGCGGTTTGAGATGGAATTTTTAAAATTTGACGCGGCGGCAATCGCGCGAAATTTTAAAAATTCTACCTTCAAAGGCGAGGATTTTTTCGTGCATTTTGAGGAAATTTTTTACTTTGACGCGCAAAAAAGCTTGGGCGCGGGCGGAGCTTGCGCGGCGGACGACGTAAATTTAAGCGACGCGGGCGAAGCTATAAACGACGAGGCTATAAATTTAAACGCGACGCGCGGCAAAAATTTAACCGAGCGCGCAAGCGTGGATGAAATTTCGTCAGGCGGCGGCAAAATTTTAGCTACGACACCCGCGGATAAAATTTCAGCTTGCACGAACGCTATGCAAATTCTAAAAAAAGCAAGCGGCGCACTGAATACAAACCGCGCGGATAAGACGGGTGCAAAAGAGAGTATAAATTTAAATCAAAATTGCTCTAACTCAAACGGCGTAAATTTAATGAGTGACGTCCCTGTCGCAGTAAGCGCTAAATTTAGCCGCCCCGCCCCGAGCGAAAAGCGCGCTTTAGCCTGCGAGCAGATCGCAACAAGCAGCGCGCTAAATGCTAGCGGCACGGAGGGTGCGCTTGCGGCTATCGACGCGACAGGCGCAAGTACTGCACCTGCAACGATCGGTGCAATAGATACAAACAATGCGCCGAATTTGGACGGCTCATTCGCGGCGACCCGTGCAGCGGAAGCAAGCGCCGCATCAAATGCAACCCACACAGACGAAGCGAACGTTACGCAAATTCTAAAAAAAGCGAGCGACGCACTAAATATAAACCATGCAGATGAAACGGGCGCAAATTTAAACGAGGATCGCTTGAGCGCAAAGGGCGTAAATTTAACAGACGGCGGCGCAGTGAGTGCTAGAAATACAACGAACGCAAGCGTCTTACTTTGCAAAAATGAGCCGCAAGCCGAACTGAAAAACGAGCCAAACCACGCTGCCGAGCCGCAAGCAGAATTACAAAATAAGTCAAACTCTATCAAGTCGCAAGTCGGTCGCCGAAGCGAGCCAGGCCATGACGAGCTACAAGCCGAACACCAAGGCAAATTAAATTGTGTCGAGCAGCTATGGCAAGGCAAACCAAGCCGCGTTAAGTCGCAAGACGAATGGCAAAGCGAACCAAGTTGCGCCGAGCCGCAAGATGAACGGCAAAGTAAGCCATGCACCGCCGAGCCGCAAGACGTGCTAATCCTGCTTTCGCTCGGGGCATTCGACTTTCCGCAGCAGTGTTTCATCCGCGCAAACGCAAGCGGTACGCGCTACTTCATCCGCCGCCCGCTTCCTACGCGCGAAAACCACGCGGCACATCAAAAAATTTCGGAGATATTTTCACAATGGCAGAGATAACGGACGATTACAACATCATCACCGCAGCGGGCCTCACGCTGGGCTACGAAAAGGCGGGCGCGGTCATCCAAGACGCGAGTTTCGGCATCGGCGCGAAGGACTTCGTCATCATCACGGGCAAGAGCGGTAGCGGCAAATCCACGCTGCTTAAGTCCTTCTACGGCGGCATCGACATCATCGGCGGCGAGCTGAACGTCTGCTTGTGCGATCTAAAGGGCATCACAAACTCCGATCTGCGCACCCTGCGCCAGCGCATCGGCATTATCTTTCAAAACTACCGCCTGATCAACGAATGGACGATCGAGCGCAACATAATGCTTCCGTTAATGATAATGGGCTACAATCAGCAGGTCTGCCAAGACCAAGCCAAAAAGCTACTACGCCACGTCGAGCTCGGGCACAAAATGGGTAAGTATCCGCTCGAGCTTAGCGGCGGCGAGCAGCAGCGCGTGGCTTTGGCGCGTGCGATGGCGCATAATCCGCGGCTTCTGCTGTGCGACGAGCCTACGGGAAATTTGGACGACTACTCCAGCGCCATTATTTGGAATTTGCTGCGCTCGGCGTGCGAGTCGTGGAACGCCTGCGTCGTCATCGTGACGCACAAAATGCCCTCTACGCTTCGTTTTAGGCACCGACATTTTGAGATTAAGGACGCTAAAGTAAATGAAATCGATTAAAACCCATTTCGGCGTGATCTTTTCGCTCGTCGCACTGCTTTTTTCGGTGCAGTTTGGAATTTTTATGAGTAACCTAACCAAAAGCTACGAGCGCTCGATCCAAAACGAATACAACATCGTGCTAGTCTCCAAAACCTCGCTCAGCCTGCAAGACGCGCAAAAAGCGGTGCCGAAGATCAGCTCGATTAGCGAAATTTCCACAGCTGGCATCACCGAGCGACTGAAGGGTAAAATTTCACAAAACGCCTTTGCCGAGCTTAGTAAAAATTTGCCTAAATTTTATAGCGTCAAACTCGAAAGCTTCCCCGACGCCGCGCAGCTTGCCAAGATCGAGCAGGATCTAAAATCTATCGGCTCGCTTACGCGGGTTGAAATTTTTAAAAAGACTCACGATGAAATTTTTAAAATTTTACTACTTATAAAAAGCCTCGTTTACGGCTTTGCGTTTCTGATCGTGCTTTTAGGCGTGATGTTAATTCACCGCCAGATGCGTATCTGGGTTTACGAACACAAAGAGCGCATCGAGATCATGGAGCTTTTCGGCGCGTCGTTTCTGATAAAAAGCGGCAAGCTCTACCGAATGGCGATAATCGACTCTTTCATCGCCACGCTGATCGTGACCTGCTTCTACATAGCGCTTCCAGGCTGGGAGGTGTTTTCGACCACGCTTAAGGGTATCGGCGATCTACGCACCGCCATAGTGCTGCCTTACGACGCGCTGATTCTTTTGGGTGCCGCCTTGGCGCTATCTATCATCGCGGTAAGTTTTGTAATGCTGCAAATCGGAAATAAACGAGCATGAAAAGGGCTTTTTTAGCGCCGCTTCTTGCGCTAGGGCTTGCCGCGGCTCTTACTTATGCCGCGCCCGCAAAGCAGCAGAGCACGAAAGATAAGATCGCCAAAGCGGGTCAAGAGCTCAAAAGCTCGCAAAAGGAGGGTATGCAGCTCTCGCAAAAGATCGACGAGATCGCAGGCCAGATCGTAAAGGAGCAGGAGGGCTTTAAAAAGCGCGAGGGCGAGATCAAACAGCTAAGCGATGCGATCGAGGGCTTAAAAGATCAATATGCCGCCGAAGCGCAGGAGCTTGAAAAGCTTAATAGCCAAAACGTCACGCTTCTTAGCGTGCAAAACGATCTGGAGAGCAAGATCATAAGCGTGATCTCGCAAGAGCTATCATTCGATCTAATCACCGACGTAAATTCCACCACTACGCCCGATTCTATCGTAGCTAGCGAAATTTTAGAGGGGCTCGGCGTCGTTATGAACGACGAGCTGAAAGGGCTGATCAAAGACTACGAAAATAATCAAAATTTTATCAACGAACAGAATAAAAAGATCAAATCGATCCAGGCGAGCATGGCGGGCTACGACAAGAAAAAAACCGATCTCAACGCCAAGCAAACCACCCAAAAAGAGAAGCTCGCGCAGATGAAAAAGGACAAAGAGGACTACATCGCGCGCCTAGAGAAGATAAACGACGAGCAAGACGCCATATCTAAGACCCTGCAGGAGCTTAAGATCATCGATGATGCCGAGGAGAAGGCCAAAGCGCAGAAGGAGGAAGCGACGCGCCAAGCAAAGCTTGAAGCGCAGAAGCAAAAGGAGCGCCAGGCGCGCGAAAAAGAGTACGCCAAAGCAAAGGCGGCTGCCAAAAAAGCGGGCAAACCCGAGCCTGCGCCTCCTAGCGAGCCCGAGCCAGAAGTGAGCGAGCCCGCGGATGAGCGCATAAGCAAGATCAACCAAAAGGTCAAGCAGTACGGCTCGAGCTATCAGTCCTCGCGCGTTAAAAAATACAGCGGAGCCAAGACCGCAGCGCCTCTGAACGGCGCGTATTTGAAGCGGAAATTCGGCAACTACAACGATCCGGTGTATAACATCAAGCTTTTCAACGAAAATATCGTGCTGGGCTCAAACAGCGGCGACACACAGGTTAAGGCGGTACTGCCGGGCAAGGTGGTCTTTGCCAAAGAGACCGCCGTGCTCGATAAGGTCGTGATCCTAGAGCACAGCGGCGGTATCCACACGATCTACGCGCATCTAAATCAGATCCCGCCTACCGTGCGCGTCGGCTCCAACATCAAAAAGGGCTACATCATCGGGCGCATCGGCTCGGATCTGACCTTTGAAGTGACGCAGCAGAACTACCACATCAACCCGCTCGATCTCATAAGTCTGAGGTGAAGCCGTGAGCGGGGAAAATTCTAAATTTAGCGGATCTTGCGAGGACGCCGAAAGTTTAAATTTAAGCGGACAGAATTCAGGCTGCGATTTAAATTTAGATGAACAGAATTCTTTAAAAGAGCAGAATTTGGCCGCTTCAAATTTGAGCGATAAAAGCTCTGTGGAGGCGTTAAATTTGAACGAGCAAAATTTAAACAATCAAAGCTTTACTGCCGCAGATATCGCCTCTGCGTCAAATTTAGATAGTGAAAATTCTGCGGCGGACGCTACTGCATTAAATTTTAAAAATAAAAATTCCGTGACGGCGGGCGCTGTAAAAACAGAAGCCGTGACGGCTGCGGAAACAGCGCGGAACGATATTGAGACGGCAGAGGCGGCGGGCGTGGGAATAACACGAAATACTACCGCAACGGCGGAAATGGCTACGGCAGCTGCGGCAAAAGAAGCAGAAGCGGCGAGGCCGCAAATCCAAGAGCTCACCAATTTTCTTAGCGAATACACCGCCAAGATGCTTAGTATCGGCACTTACACCGCGCGCATCGAGCGCTGCGTGCGCAGGATAGCGGACGCTTACGACTATGAGGCTAGCCTGATGATCTTCGTGCGCCACTTCATCATCAGCGTGATGGATCCTGCGGACAACTCTATCCGCCGCACCTACGTCAAAACGGGCGCTGCGGCGCGGATCAGCTTCGATCTGATCTCGGAGCTAAGCGCGCTTAGCTGGGAAATTTACGACGAGAAAATCCCTCTTGCGCGCGCCAGGGCGGCATTTGTCGAAATTTTGGCCTCGCAGAAGAAAAGCTTTGCCAAAACTCTCGTTCTGCTCAGCATTGCAAATGCCGCGTTCTGCGAGCTTTTCGGCGGCGACGGCGGCGCGATGGCGTTAGTTTTTGTGGCTACGGCTTTTGGAATTTGCGCCCGCTATCTGCTTAGCAGGCTCAAAATCAACTTAAAAATCCAATACATCGCGGTTTCGTTCGCAGTCTCCTTCATCGTCTCGCTAGGCGCTCGCTACGGGCTTAGCGCCACGCCCGACGTAGCCGTAGGATCGAGCATACTCTTTTTGATCCCCGGCGTCTGGCTGATCAACTCGGTATTTGACATCCTAAACGAAAATATGCTCGTAGGCATCAGCAGAGGGCTGAACACGGGGCTTTTGATCATCTGCATCGCAATCGGACTTTTTCTGACGCTTAGCATCTCAAATTTAGGGCTTGTAAATGTTTGATATAGCACTTTTGGTATTTAAGGACGCTTGCTTTGCCGCTGCGGCGGGGCTCGGGTTTGCGTATGCGTGCATGCCGCCTAAAAAGACGCTAGTCTTTTCGGCGCTGCTTGCAGCGGTAGCGCATTCGTGCAGGTTTTTGCTGATACAGAGCCAAATTTTTTCGATCGCCGCCGCGACGCTTTTTGCGTCGTTTCTGATCGGAGTTTTGGGGATGCTCTGCGCCAAGCGCCTCAAGGTGCCCGCAGAGATCATCGCCTTCCCCGCGCTGCTTCCGATGATCCCGGGCATCTACGCCTACAAGGCGGTTTTGGCGCTGTTTTCTTATATCAAAGCCGCAGGCGCACAGCAGAAGCTCGCTCATCTCATCTCTTTTTTCGATAACGCCCTCGCCACGGTCTCGATCTCGCTGGCGCTCGGCACGGGCGTTTCAATAACGCTGCTGATTTTCTACGAGCAGTCCTTGATGATCACTCGCGGCGCAAGGGGAAAATAGCGCTAAGCAAGAAATTTTAAGCGCTCGCGGCGGGTAAATTTAAATTTTATCATCTTCGCTAGCGAGGTAAAATTTATAAATTTTCCGCCCTTACCGCCAAAGTAAAATTTAGTTATATCCGCCATTTATCGCTCCTTATCCGATATTAATTTTATTCTTTTCTCTTTTTCGTCGTAGTAGTATCCCATATAACTCAAAAGCATATTTCTGTAGCCCAAGATATATTTAAAGCTCTTATCTATCAATATGATATAAAAATCATATGTCGCATAATTATCTCTATATTTGAAATCTATTTTATTGAATGGGCGGCTAGTGTCTATATCGCTATTTTCATAAATTTTATAAGTCATGCAAAATTCTTCCAAATTATTTTTAAAATTTCCATTTTCTTCACCATTAAGTGGTTTATATAAATTAAGAAATAATAAATTTATAGGGATTATGAGCGATGCTTCGATATTATTAATATCTATATTTGGATCTTGCAGATCTATCTTATACTTATAAACTCCATAATTTATTATTGCTTTATTCATGTCGCTTTCGCTAGCAAAATATAGATTGTATCTTAGGTCCCCGTTTTCTAAAACCAAACTTTCCTTATCTTCCCAAGGATATACGACTTCGGTTTTAAAAATTTCTTTATCTATATAGGTCTCGGCATCTTGTATCGCTTTGCCGTTTCTACAAATTTTTGAGCCCAAATCCATAAGATAATCTAAATTTAGCCTTTTATCTATCTTGTAAAATTCGCATTTATCATCGGGGCGTTTATCCCCATGACATTTACTATGGACGCGTGTTAAATAATCTTTTAATTCTAGATCTTCAATATCTTCTTCGATGTAAAGATTTTTATATTTCATTCGGATATCATCTATTTTTTTAGCGATTTTTTCTTTAGAAAAGTTTTCGCTTTCATGCATCTTTTTAAGCATACACTTTAACGCCCTATCTTTAAGCTGTATATCTGTAAGATTGCCATCTAGATCGCATACCCATTTATATGGATCGGTTTCAATTTTTTCGGCTAAATAAAATATTATGCCGGAAGCGCATATTATTATGATGAAAGCCAAGCACAGATAATATCTCGTTTTCAAATTTCACTCCTAAAATTTTCCGCAATATACCTCACATAGACTTAATCCGCGATAATTTTAGTATACCTCAAATATCGTTAAATTAGAGCTTTTCTCGACCCCTTCGGCAAATTTTATCTCAATGCTTCATAGGTATTCGGCTCTCTTGCGCCGCTCGTCGCACCTCTATCGCCAAAGTAAAATTTAGCCGAGCTTTTCTGACTTAAACGCCCTTTTTACCGTCATATAAAAGCCACTAAAGATAAAAAGCGCCATACAAAGCGAAACGAGCGACCATAAAATTTTACCCGCGAGCCCAAAAAAATAGCCCGTGTGAAGCTGGTAGTTCGCGTCTTTAAACTCGCCCACGGTGATACCATCCGTTTGCTTCTGCTCCACGATCTTGCCCGCTTTTAGATCGACGCTCGCGCCCTTTGGACGCGCGGTGGCGGGCGCATCGGGCTCGTAGTATCTGACGCCGATCTTATCTGACGCCGCGAGCATTAGGGTAAATTCTTTATACTCTATGCCACTTGATCTGAATATCTCATAAGCC
>CAUUSU010000048.1:0-8390 GCA_963547835.1 uncultured Campylobacter sp. | reverse complement strand
TCGGTTCCTGGATTTAACGGCGCAATGGGCAGAATAAGGATAGTAAAATGAGTAAAGTAAGCGTGCTTAACGAAAAACTGGAAAAAGCAAGCGAAATTGAAATTCCTGCGAAATTTTCGGAAGTCAATTCGCACAATCTATATTTGTACGTCAAATCTTACCTTGCTTCGCTTCGCGCAAATACGGCTAACGCTAAAACTCGCGCCGAGGTTAGCGGCGGCGGTAAAAAACCGTGGCGACAAAAGGGTCGCGGTGGCGCACGTGCGGGCTCAACCAGAACCAATGTCTGGGTAGGCGGCGCGGTCGCATTCGGTCCGACTAACGAGCGAAATTACGAGCAGAAGGTCAATAAAAAGCAAAAACGCCTTGCGTTGGAATTTGCTATCAATGAGAAAGCAAACGAGGGTAAAATTTTTATATTCGATGATTTGGAGCTAAAAAGCGGTAAAACCAAAGATGCGGCAAATTTTATTAAGAAACTAGGCGTTAGAGATGCGCTAATCGTTAAAAACGAGCTAGATGCGCAAACTCTTTTGGCCTATAGAAATCTAAAAAATTGCTATGTCATCGATGCAAGCGAGGTCAATGCTTACCTAATCGCAGTTTACGGCTCGGTCGTATTCGAAAAAGCGGCATTTGAATCAATAGTGAAAGAGGACTAAAATGGCAGATATAACAGATATCAAAACGATCCTTTATACGGAAAAGTCTCTCGGTCTTCAAGAAAACGGCGTGGTCGTTATCCAAACTAGCCCGTCGGTTACGAAAAACGGACTAAAGAGCGTTTTGAAGAACTATTTCGGGATCACTCCGCTAAAGATAAATTCTTTAAGACAGGACGGCAAGGTAAAAAGATTTAGAGGTAAAATGGGCGCTAGAAACGATGTGAAAAAATTCTATGTCAAACTACCTGAGGGCGCAAGCCTAGAAAGCGTGGAGGCGTAAAATGGCGATTAAAACTTATAAACCGTATACTCCAAGTAGAAGATTTATGACCGGTCTTAGCAGCGAGGATATCACTGCAAAAGCTAGCGTTAGAGGCTTGCTCGTTAAAATTCCTGCCGCAGCCGGAAGAAACAATAATGGTCGCATTACCAGCCGCCATAAACAAGCCGGAGCAGCTAAACTTTATAGAATTATCGATTTTAAGCGAAATAAATTCGGCGTTGCAGGCAAGGTCGAGGCGATCGAATACGATCCGAATCGCAACTGCCGTATCGCGCTGATCTCATACGCAGACGGCGAGAAGCGCTACATTATCAAGCCTAATGATCTTAAAGTGGGTGACGTAGTAGCTGCTGCCGAGGGCGGATTAGATATTAAACCTGGCAACGCGATGAAGATGAAAAACATCCCTGTGGGAACCATCCTGCATAATATCGAGTTAAAACCTGGCAAAGGTGCTCAAATGGCACGTAGCGCCGGAGGCTATGCTCAGCTTATGGGTAAAGAGGAAAAATATGTCATTTTGCGTCTGCCTAGCGGTGAGATGAGAAGAGTGCTCGCAGAGTGCATGGCTAGTATCGGCGTAGTAGGTAACGAAGAGTGGGCAAACGTCGTCATCGGCAAAGCCGGACGCAATCGTCACAGAGGTATCCGTCCTCAAACCAGAGGTTCTGCAATGAACCCGGTCGATCACCCACACGGCGGTGGCGAGGGTAAGAAAAATTCCGGCCGTCATCCGGTAACTCCGTGGGGCAAACCGACGAAGGGCTATAAAACTCGCCATAAAAAAGCGAGCGATAAGCTTATAATTTCAAGAAGGAAAGGAAAATAAAAATGGCTAGATCGCTAAAAAAAGGTCCTTTCGTAGATGATCACGTAATGAAAAAAGTCGTTGCGGCAAAGAAAGCCGGCGATAACAAACCGATCAAGACTTGGTCGAGACGAAGCACGATCGTGCCTGAGATGATCGGACTTACGTTTAACGTTCATAACGGAAAGAATTTTATCCCGGTTTACGTCACCGAGCATCATATCGGTTATAAATTAGGCGAGTTCGCTCCTACACGCACTTTCAAGGGCCACAAAGGCTCCGTACAGAAAAAGATCGGCAAGTAAGGATAGAATATGAGTAAATCAACTATTAAATTTGTTCGCCTTTCGCCGACAAAAGCAAGACTTATCGCAAAACAAATTCAAGGCATGAATGCGGAATTTGCCCTTGCTACCTTGGAATTTACGCCTAATCGCGGCGCGAAATATATCGCTACGGCGATTTCAAGTGCGGTCGCAAACGGCGGCTTTGAGCCTGAAGAGGTCGTAGTTACGAGCTGCCGAGTGGATGCAGGTCCGGTGCTTAAGAGATTTCGTCCGCGCGCCAGAGGTACGGCTAGCCGTATCCGCAAGCCTACTTCGCACATTATCGTCGAAGTAGCAAAACCAAGTAAGAAGGAAGCGTAAATGGGACAGAAAGTAAATCCGATCGGTTTAAGATTAGGAATTAATCGAAATTGGGAGTCTAGATGGTTTCCTTCTAAAGCAACGCTTTCCGAAAGTATCGGCGAGGATTACAAGATCCGCAAATTTTTAAAAGCTAAGCTTTATTATGCGGGAATTAGCCAAATTTTGATCGAAAGAACGGCTAAGAAAATTCGCGTAACGATCGTAGCTGCAAGACCGGGTATCATCATCGGCAAAAAAGGCGGCGAGGTTGAAAATTTAAGAAGCGAAGTCGTTAAGCTAGTCAATAAAGACATAGCCATCAATATCAAAGAGGAGCGTAAAGTAGGCTCGAACGCACTTTTGGCTGCGGAAAACGTAGCTATGCAGTTAGAGCGCCGCGTTGCATTCCGCCGCGCTATGAAAAAGGTCATCCAAGGCGCTCAAAAAGCGGGCGCAAAGGGAATTAAAATTTGCGTCGCAGGTCGCTTGGGCGGTGCAGAGATGGCTAGAACCGAATGGTATTTGGAGGGACGCGTTCCGCTTCATACTCTAAGGGCTAGGATCGATTACGGCTTTGCCGAAGCACATACGACTTACGGTAATATCGGCATTAAGGTTTGGATCTTTAAGGGTGAAATTTTACAAAAAGGCATCCAGGCCGAAAAGACCGACGATGCGCCTAAAAAAACACGCAGACCAAGAAGAGGTAAATAGTTATGTTGATGCCAAAAAGAACAAAATACCGCAAGATGATGAAAGGTCGCAATCGCGGCTACGCAACGAGAGGAAATTCCTTGACGTTCGGCGATTTCGGTATCAAAGCGGTAGAGGCGGGCAGGGTAAATTCTCGCCAGATCGAAGCGGCTCGTGTCGCGATGACGCGCTTCGTGAATCGTCAAGCTAAAATTTGGATTAAGGTATTCCCAGACAAACCGCTTACCAAAAAGCCTCTACAAACTCGTATGGGTAAAGGTAAGAGCGGCGTAGAAGAGTGGGTAATGAATATAAAACCGGGCAGGATCATTTTCGAGATGACCGGTGTTAGCGAAGAGGTTGCTAAAGAGGCGCTTATGCTTTCGATTCATAAACTACCTTTTAAAACGAAAATCGTAAGTAGGGAAAGCGAAAATGAAATATACTGATTTGAAAGATAAAGATTTGGCTGAGCTAAATTCTATGTTGAAACAAAGTAAGTTGCTTTTATTTACGGCTAGACAAAAGCTAAAAACTATGCAGCTAAGCAATCCTAACGAGATTCGCGCTATCAAAAAAGATATCGCTAGAATCAACACCGCTATTAAAGCGAAATAAGGATAGGTTATGGCATTTAAAAGAGAAATTCAAGGCGTAGTCGTAAAGAAGGCGGGCGATAAAACAGCTACCGTTTTGGTAGAGCGAAGGGTTATGCACCCTAGATATAGAAAGATCGTAAAAAGATTTAAAAAATATCTGATCCACGATGAAAACAACGTCGTAAAGATCGGCGACACCATATCTGCGATCGAGTGCAGACCGCTAAGCGCTAGAAAATCGTTTCGCTTAAAAGCGGTTTTGAAAACAGGAGTTGAATAATGATACAGAGTTTTACCAGACTTGCGGTAGCTGATAATAGCGGCGCAAAAGAACTTATGTGTATTAAAGTTTTGGGCGGCAGCAAGAGAAGATACGCCACAATCGGCGATATTATCGTTTGCTCTGTAAAAAAAGCGCTCCCTAACGGCAAGATTAAGCGCGGTCAAGTAGTAAAAGCCGTAGTCGTTCGTACGACTAAAGAGTTGCACAGAGGCAACGGCTCACTAATTAGATTCGATGAGAACGCAGCCGTTATTTTGGATTCAAAAAAAGAGCCGATCGGCACTCGTATTTTCGGTCCTATCGGTAGAGAGGTCAGATACGGCGGTTTTATGAAGATCGTTTCGCTGGCTCCGGAGGTTTTATAATGGCAGTAAAATTTAAGATTAAAAAGGGCGATCAAGTAAAGATCATCGCAGGTGACGATAAGGGCAAAACAGGCACTGTTAAGGCAGTGTTTCCTAAGAAAGCTCAAGTTATCGTCGAGGGTTGTAAAATGGCTAAAAAGGCTATCAAACCAACCGAGCAAAATCCGCAAGGCGGCTTTACGAGCAAAGAGATGCCTATGGATATTTCAAACGTTGCGTTGGTAGAGGGTTGATTATGAGCAGACTAAAAGATAAATATGTAAATTCCATCAGAGCTGCTTTGCAGAAAGAATTTGATATAAAAAATCCTATGCTTATCCCAGCGCTTGAAAAGATCGTTATCAGCGTAGGAACGGGCGAATCGAGCAAAGATCAAAAAGTGCTTCAAAATATGGCCGATACTATCTCGCTGATCGCAGGCCAAAAAGCGCTGATCGTCAATGCAAAAAAATCGGTTGCAGGCTTTAAAGTGCGCGAAGGTTTTCCGGTAGGCATAATGGTTACGTTACGAAAAGAGCAGATGTTTGCCTTCCTAGACAAACTGATCTCTATCGCGCTTCCTAGAGTTAAGGATTTCCGAGGACTACCTAGAACGGGCTTTGACGGACGCGGCAATTACAATTTCGGCTTGCAAGAGCAGCTGATGTTCCCTGAGGTCGAATACGATCAAATTTTGAGAACTCACGGTATGAATATAACCGTCGTAACGACTACAAATAACGATAAAGAGGCATTTAAATTGCTAGAACTATTCGGCATGCCTTTTGCAAAAGGAAAATGATATGGCAAAAAAATCAATGGTAGCCAAGGCGAAACGCCCCGCTAAATTTAGCACTCGCGCATATACCAGATGTCAAATTTGCGGTCGTCCGCACTCCGTTTATAAGGATTTTGGAATTTGTCGCGTTTGCCTTCGCAAGATGGCAAATGAGGGCTTGATCCCGGGTCTAAAAAAAGCAAGCTGGTAAGGAGAAGAGATGATTAACGATCTTATTTCAGATGGACTAACTCGCATCAGAAATGCTGCAATGCGAAGGCTAGATACGACTAAGCTTTTTCACTCAAACGTCGTTGAGGCTATGCTTAAAATTTTAGTCGAGAAGGGCTATATCGAGAGCTACAACGTAGTAGAGGAAAACAATAAAAAGATCATCAACGTAGTGCTTAAATACGACGAAAAGGGCAGGAGCGTGATAAACGAAGTTAAAAGAATTTCGACTCCGGGTCGCCGCGTATATCAAGGCAAAGACGAGATTAAGCGCTTCAAAAACGGCTACGGAACCGTCGTCGTTAGCACAAGCAAAGGCGTTATGAGCGGTATCGACGCGCACAAAGCGGGCGTCGGCGGCGAAGTGCTTTGCACGATCTGGTAAGAAGTTTCTACTTTTTATGGCATTGTGGTATCCATTCGTAAAAGTAGACATACCCTAGACAAATAAAAAGGAAAATTATGTCAAGAATTGGTAAAAAAACGATCTCTATCCCGAGCGGAGTTGAGGTCAAGATTGACGGCTCGTCGTTAAAATTTAAAAAATCGAATAACGAAAAAGAGCTCGATTTAAAAGGTCATGTCGATGTAAAAATCGAAGATGGAAAGATAGAATTCTCACCTAAGGGTGAGGATAGACAGAGTAGGGCGTATTGGGGAACATACCGCGCTTTAGCCAACAATATCGTCCTTGGTCTTACCGAGGGGTTTTCAAAACAGCTTGAAATCAACGGCGTCGGCTATAGAGCCGCGATGAAGGGCAAGGTACTTGAGCTAAATTTGGGCTTTTCGCATCCGATAAATTTTGAATCTCCAAAAGGAATCGAAATTTCCGTAGATAAAAACGTCGTAACCATCAAAGGCGACGACAAGCAGCAAGTAGGTCAAGTAGCAGCCGAGATTAGAGGATTCAGACCGCCTGAGCCGTATAAGGGCAAAGGCATCAAGTATCTTGAAGAGCATATCATCCGCAAAGCCGGAAAAACAGCTAAGAAATAAGGGTTGAGAAATGACACAGAACGTATTAAAAAGAAAGATCTCTTTACGAATCAAGAGAAAAAGAAGAATTCGCGCTAAAATTTCAGGCGTCGCATCTTGCCCTAGAATTTCTATTTTCAAATCCAATAGGACGGTCTACGCTCAGGCTATCGACGACGCGGCGAGCGCGACTTTGTGCGCTAGCAGCGGTAAGGTTTTAAATTTAAAGGCAAACAAAGAGGGCGCGGCTAGCTTAGCTAAAGATTTAGCCTCCAAGCTAAAAGATAAAGGCATTTCTGAAGCGATTTTCGATCGCAATGGCTATTTGTATCACGGCGTAATCGCAAGCTTTGCCGAGTCGTTACGCCAAAACGGCATCAAACTATAACCCAAAGGAATGATTGTGGAAAAGTATAATAGAGAAGAATTCGAAGAGGTAATCGTCAATATCGGTAGGGTTACAAAGGTCGTTAAAGGCGGTAGAAGGTTTAGGTTTACGGCTCTTATCGTAGTAGGCAATAGAAACGGCTTGGTAGGCTTTGGCTTTGGTAAGTCCAAAGAGGTTCCCGATGCGATTAAAAAGGCGGTAGACGATGCGTTTAAAAATATTATCAAGGTAAATTTAAACGGTTCTACCATCACTCACGATATCGAAGTTAAATACAATGCGAGCAAAATTTTACTTAAGCCGGCGAGCGAAGGTACCGGCGTTATCGCAGGCGGTTCAGTCCGCCCAGTTTTAGAGCTTGCGGGTGTTAAAGATATCCTCACTAAATCGCTAGGTTCGAACAACTCCTCAAATGTCGTAAGAGCTACGATGAAAGCTCTTAGTATGTTAAAACACTAACAAGGATAAAAGATGGGATTAGAAAATCTTAAAAAAGCCCCGGGCTCGACTCACGCTACCAAGCGCTTGGGTCGCGGTCAAGGAAGCGGCCTGGGTAAAACTGCGGGTCGCGGTGGCAAGGGTCAGACCGCACGCACCGGCTCTCACGAAAAAAGAGGCTTCGAGGGCGGTCAGCAGCCGATTCAGCGAAGGCTTCCAAAGGTAGGGTTTACTTCTAAATTTGAAAAGCCTTACGTGATCAATGTCGATAAAATCGAAGCTATCAAAGATCTTAGCGAGATCACGATCGAAAGCATCAAATCCGTTCATAAAATTTCAAATTCCGTTAAAAAGATCAAGCTGATCGGCGTAGGCGCAAAAGCGCTCGCTAGCAAGATCAAAGACGAGAACGTAAAGTCTAGCGGACAAAAATAATGAATAAATCGCTACGCAACAAAATTCTCATTACTTTGGGCTTTCTTTTTGCCTATAGGTTGCTAGCTTACGTGCCGGTTCCGGGAGTGGACGTTGAGGTTATAAAGCAATTTTTTCAAAGCAATAGCAACAACGCTTTTGGAATGTTTAATATGTTTAGCGGTAACGCGGCGGAGCGATTCAGCGTTATCTCGCTAGGCATTATGCCTTATATTACCGCTTCGATCATTATGGAGCTGCTCGCCGCGACCTTCCCAAATTTAGGCAAGCTCAAAAAAGAGCGCGACGGTATGCAGAAATATATGCAGATCATCAGATACGCTACCATCGCAATCGCTATGGTTCAATCCATCGGCGTTAGCATTGGCTTACAGGGCATCCACGGACAAACCGGAGCGCCTGCGATAATGGCCGAAAATACCAACGAGTTTGTTTTCATCTCGTGCATTTCGATGCTTGCAGGCACCATGCTTTTGATGTGGATCGGCGAGCAGATTACGCAGCGCGGCGTCGGTAACGGCACCAGCCTTATTATCTTTGCAGGTATCGTAAGCGCCATCCCTAGAGCGATCGGAAGTACCGTAAATTTAGTAAATACCGGCGAAATGAACGTTTTAAAGCTAATCGCGATCGTGCTAATTATCCTGGCTACTATCGGAGCAATTTTATATGTGGAGCTAGGTGAACGCAGAATTCCGGTATCGTTTTCGCGCAAGGTATTGATGGCGAATCAAAACAAGCGCATTATGAATTACGTGCCGATCAAGCTAAATTTAAGTGGCGTCATTCCGCCTATTTTTGCAAGCGCGATTTTGATGTTTCCGACTACAATTTTACA
>CAUUSU010000047.1:0-8402 GCA_963547835.1 uncultured Campylobacter sp. | reverse complement strand
TGCCGACGAAAATCGCGGCATCGCGGGCATTTAGGCGCGGCGCGGCGGCCGATTTGTAGCTGTCGTCGTGCTCCTCGTCCACGACGATGAGCCCCAGACCGCTAAATGGCAAAAACAGCGCCGAGCGGGCACCCGCGATGAGCCGAATCTCGCCTGCGTTAAATTTCGCTAAAATTTCACGCTTTTTCTTGGGCGAAATTTTGGAGTGCCAGACGCCGAGTCGCTCGCCGAAATAGCTCTGCAGCCGCTTCGTCATCTGCGGTGTTAGCGAAATCTCAGGCATCAAAAACAGAGCCTGTTTGCCCGCAGCGAGCGCCTGCGCGATCAGCGCGATATAAATTTCGCTCTTGCCGCTGCCCGTATCGCCGAAAATCAGCGATGTCTCATTGGCTTCGGCAAATTTACGCGCTTGCTCCTGTGCGGGGGTGAGGTTTGGAATTTTACCTATTTGAAGCGGGAGTAGCGGCTGCGAAATGGAGCTTTGCGCGGTAGCGCCGAAATTTTGAATTAGGACGGAATTTTGCGCTGAAGTAGAATTTTGAATCGAAACGGAATTCTCCCCCTTAGCAAAATCTCGCTCTTGGGTCGAATTTTGCGCAGTGGCGGAATTTTGTTTGTATGCCGAACTCGGCGCGGCAGCAAAATTTATGTCGGCCTTCATGGTGGCGGAATTTTGCGCCGATGTAGAGTTTTGAATTGAAGCGGAATTTTGCTCATCGACAAAGTCCCTCTCTTGGATAGAATTCTGCGCGGCGGTAGAATTTGATGCCAAATTTTGAAAGATAATATCTTGCGCCTGCTTTAAATTTTGCCTTTGCATGGAATTTGGCGCAGTGGCGGAATTTATGACGGTAGCAGAATTTTTTGAGATAGTAGAATTCCTCGTCAATGCAAAATTCTGGATTGAGGCGGAATTTTGTATGGCACTAAAATCATCGTCGAGCGCAGAATTTTGTGTGGTGATGGAATCCTGCTCGGAAATAAAATTTTGTTCGCGGGTAGAAGTTTGCTTGCAAGCGGAGGTTGGCTTACTAACGGAAATTTTTTCGCAAGCGCAATTCCGCTCGGTCGTAGGATCCTCCTGCAAATTCCGCAAATCCTGCATCGTCTCACTTGAAGGCTCGAAAATCCCAAATGCAACGCCCTTTTCGCAGACATAATAGTACGCGATAAAATTTGCAAGTGCGATCTGAAATGGGCTAAATCTAAGCTGCGAAATCTCTAAAATTTCCTTGGTTTTGAAAGTCGGTTTTGCAACCTCGCGCAGGATCACGGCGGATTTGACGCTCGATTTTACGGGAACGGATACGATTTGATAAGCTAAGATTTTAAAATTTGAACTATAAGTAAGCGGTTTTAGGCTGGCGCCCAAAACCGCAACTTCATAATAGAGCATTTAGCTATTGAGCTAAGGATTGACAAAGATCATCAGCGTGATTGCAGTCGAATGAGCCTACATTTCTATCTTTATTTGCACCGGAAGTAGGTATACTAGCTCTTGTTGGATAATAAGTAAAGTTAGTACTTTTGCCTGCTACGGTAGCCGTATATGTAGATGTAGCATTATCGTTGCCATTTCTAACCAAAGTCCAGCCGTTTCTACCGCCATCTCTCATAGGATAGATAGGTTGCTGCAAAACGCCATCAAAAAGAGTGGCATTGTCTGAACCCTCCAAAGCAGGCCACGTAGTCACGCCCCTCATCATATTCTCGCTTCTAACTAGCGAAAGCCCGCTTCTAATGGCAGCGATGTCTCCGCGCATCTTAGCGATCGTAGCATCATCGCGCGTAGCAGCTAATCTAGGCACCGCGATGCCCGCCAAAATACCTAAAACGACGATGACGAAAACAAGCTCTATCATCGTAAAAGCTTTTAAATTTTTCATGTTAAATCCTTTGATTTAAAGTGAGATGATTATAGCCAAATTTAAATAAAATTAATTTTAGTTAAAGAAAAAATCCTGCATTTTAAATGGAATTTTGTGAAATTTCATTAAATTCTGCGATTTTTTGCCCGAATTTTACGGACGTATCAGCCGGGATTTCAAATTTTAAAAACTCGCTTTGCACTACGAGCACGATCGTCGAACCCAACTCAAAATTTCCCAGATGATCGCCCTTTTTAAAGCTTAAATTTTCATATTCGTAAAGCGCCTCAGCTCTATTCGCGCACGCATTCGTTTGTATTCGCGTATCGAAATCAAATCTCATCTTGCCGACGTTTAAAGCACCCACGAAAACCATCCACAAAATCCCGCCATTTCGCATTTTGCACTTTAAAATCACTCGCTCATTTTTTATGTAGAGGTTTGGAATTTTAAGTAAAACCTTCTTCGCCACGCTGTAGAGATCAGCGGGTATGCAAAGCGCCTGCAGCACGCTCAGATCGCACGGCGCGTGATAATGATGATAATCGCGCGGGCTTAGATAGATGTTTGCGTAGCTTAAATTTACGCCGCCTTGGGCGTCGATTGCGCTCGTTTCGCGGCTCACACTGCTTTCATCGCTATAAATTTCAGCCCGCATGTCGCTTGCAGCATAAGTTGCGCCGTTTTCATCGCTTATGATTTTCGCTTGCGCGGCGCGAAATTTCATCCATGCGCCGGCATCTTTTGCGCATCCGGTTCCAACCTCGCCGCTCCCGTTCGTAGTAACCGCCCCGTCATCTAGATTTTTAACCGCTCTGCCGCTTTCGCTTGCAGTAAACGTGCGCCCCAGCAGCTCGCTAAGGCTATATTCACAGCCCTTTACGCTAAAAGCTCGCAGATCGGCGCAGCATCCGCTCTCAAAGATCACGCCGTCGCTAGGGCTTATAAAAGCTGTCTCGTCTGCCGCTATCTCGCGCGGACTCAGCAAGCGGCGGGTAAAAAGCGCGTTTAGGCTCTCGTAGTTTTGCGGCGGATCAAATTCGCTCATATCGATTTTGAAAAATTCCACATATTTGCGGTTGATAAAATTTTGTATAAATTTAGGGAATTTCACCGCGGCAATAACCCCAAAAATCCTCGAAATAAAACTTCTCATCTATGCCTTTCTAAGCTTAAGCAGCGCGATCTCGGCATCAGCAAAGACCCTTATCGGCGGGCCCCAAAACCCTACGCCGCTGCTTACGTAAATTTGCTTCAGCCCGTCGTTATACAGCCCGTAAAGATACTTCTGGCTAAGCAGTACCAAAAGCGTCCACGGAAAAATTTGCCCCGCGTGCGTGTGTCCGCAGATACACAGATCGACCTCGTCGCGCACGAAGTCCACGACGTATTTGGGCTGATGCGCGAGTAAAATTTTAGGCTTATCGGGGTCTGCCTGCGCTAGCGCAGCGCCGAGATCGGGCTGCATATATCCGAAGCGAAATCCGCTAAGATCGTGCACGCCCATTAAATTTAGCCCTTCAAATTCCACGCTTTCGTTTTGCAACACCCGCACGCCCGCTTTTTGCATTGCCGCAATAAGCCCGCTTGCGTCGCCGCGGTAATATTCGTGGTTGCCCGTGACGAAAAATATGGGCTTTTTGATCGCCTCAAGAGGCTGCAAAATATCCCCGAGCTCATCCGAGCGCAGATCAAACATATCGCCCACGATCAGCAGCGCGTCGAAGCTTAGCGAGTTTATCTGCGCTACGACGCCTTGCAAAAACTCCTTTTTCAAAAACTCGCCCAGATGCACGTCCGAAATAACGACAAAGCTTAGCTCGCGATCTAAATTTTTGATTTTTATTTCGCGCTTGGTGACTTTCGGTATCTTTAGCGCATTATAAAGCCCTTTAAAAATATAGCTAAACGCCATTATCACGAAGGTTATGTCGATAAAGGTTTTTAAAAATTTTCGCCTGTTTTGGCTAAATTTAACCACATGCGCAGCGGCACTTAGCACATCGTAAGCAAGGCAGATAAAAAAGAGCGAAAAGGACGCCGCCATGCAAAATACGCATAGCTTATAAAGCAGCTCGTTTTTAAAGCTTCCATTAAGCCCAAAACCCACAAAAAATATCGCATCTAAAATCGCCAAAGCTACGCAAAGCAAGCTCAAGGCGGGGCGAAACGTGGCGAAGCCTTTATATGGCGCAAAGCGCGCGCTGATCGATCTATATACGTAAAGATTAAAAAACAGAAATAAAACCGTGCCGACGATCGGGAAAATATAGGCGCTTTTCAAACTCTAGCCTTGGATATACTCGTCCAGCTTATCTTTATCAAAGCCCGTGATTTCTTGTTTATCGTCTAAAATTAGCGCGCCACTCTTTTTAAATTTAGTGATGGTACGCGAAAATGTCTCGGGGGTAACATTTAGAATTCTAGCTATTCTAGTGTATTTCGTGCTCATAAAAATATCGAAATTCTCGCTGATAAACTTAGCGATCTTGCCGTCGCAGTTAAGCACGACTTGATTATCAAAGACCGCATTTAGCGCGCGGATCTTCTCAGACATCGATTTTAAAAGCTCCAGGCAAATCTTTGGATCGCTCATAAACTCGTTTTTAAATTTTTCATAATCGATCTTTAGCACCTCGCCGTTTGTCGAAAACACGCCGCTTGCAGGATAGCTCGTCTCTTCGAAATTTACCATCTCCGCCACGAGCGAGATGGGGCGGATCTCGCGCATATGGATCTCACGCCCCTTTGCGGAGGTTTTATAGATTTTTAAAATTCCTTTTAGCAGGATTAATAGATACTGCGAGCGCTCGCCCTCGAAAAATAAAATTTCGCCCTTTTTGTAGCTTTTATGGATGCTAATCTGCTCCAAACGATCGATTTGCGCTGTGCTCAGAGCTTTAAAATAAGGAATTCTCTCAAGCATCGCCGTAACCTATTTTTTAAGCAGGTCTCTTATCTCGGTAAGAAGTTTAATCTCTTCGCTAGGCTCGGCAGGTGCGGCAGGTTCCGGCGCAGGAGCAGGCTTTTTAAGCTTATTGATCGCCTTGATCGCGCAGAATATACAAAATGCGATGATTATAAAATCGACCGTTACTTGGATAAACGAGCCGTAGTTTATCGTAACGGCCGGGGTCTGCCCCACCGCTTCTTTTAGCACGATCTTAAGATCGGTAAAATTCATGCCTCCCGTAAGAAGTCCTAAAACCGGCATCATAATGTCGCTTACGAGCGAGGTTACGATCTTGCCGAAAGCTCCGCCGATGACGACGCCCACCGCCATATCGATGACGTTTCCTTTCATCGCGAATTCTTTGAATTCCTGAATGAAACTCATATTGTCTCCTTAAATAAAATGCGCCGATATTAGCCTATTTTTGCTTTGTTTTTGCTTTTTATTAGGAAGTAAAAAGTATAATCCCAGCTTAAATTTAAACCCAAAGGACCTAAATTGTATCGCTTCGCTCCGTCGCCCACCGGCGATATGCATATCGGAAATTTACGCGCGGCTATTTTTAACTACATCTGCTCGCTGCAGGATCAAAGCGGCTTCATCTTACGTATCGAGGATACCGACACTGCGCGCAATATCGAAGGCAAAGATCAAGAGATCATCGAAATTTTAAAGCGCTTCGGCATCTCATGGCAGAGCCTGTATTATCAAAGTAAAAATTTAAAATTTCATCAGCAGTTCGCAGCCAAGCTACTCGCCGAGAAAAAGGCGTTTTGCTGTTTTTGCAGCGAGGAGGAGTTGGAGGCTAAAAAACAAGCCGCCAAGGACGCGGGCGAGGCTTATCGCTACGACGGACACTGCGAGCATTTAAGCGACGAAGAGGTGCTTGGCTGCGAAAAACCCTTTACTATCCGCCTTAAAAAACCTGATCACGCGCTGGAATTTACCGACGCGATCAAGGGCCGTATCGCATTTGAGCCGCAGAATATCGACAGCTTTGTCATCATGCGCGCGGACAAGACGCCGACCTATAACTTCGCCTGCGCCTGCGACGATATGATGCAGGGCGTGAGCTTCGTAATCCGCGGCGAGGATCACGTCTCAAACACCCCGAAGCAAAACTGGATCCGCCAAAGCCTCGGCTACGAGGGCGAGATCAAATACGCGCACCTGCCGATCATATTAAACTCCGAAGGCAAAAAGATGAGCAAGCGCGAGGATAGCTCCTCGGTAAAATGGCTGCTTCAAAGCGGCTACCTACCCGAGGCGATCGCGAACTATCTGATCCTGCTGGGCAATAAAACGCCGCGCGAGGTCTTTAGTATGGATGAGGCGGTGGAGTTTTTCGACATCGCTAAAATTTCAAAAAGCCCGGCTAAATTTGACGAGGACAAACTCGCCTTTATAAACCGCGAGCATATCAAAAGAGCGAGCGAGCAGCGCCTGGCGGAGCTTTTTGAGCTTGAGCCTAAATTTGCGCCTTTGATAAAATTTTACACTCAAGAAGCGAGCCTTATCCCGCAAATTAAAGAAAAGATCGCAGCGATCTACGGCGCGAAAGATATCCCGCAGGAGTGGGCGGCGCAGGCGCAGGCGCTGCGAGAGGCGATCTTAAATTTATTAAGCTCAAACGGCGCTCCAATGGAATTTAATGATTTCAAAGCGGCGCTTTCGCAGGCTACAAATTTAAAGGGCAAGAGCCTGTTTATGCCGCTTAGGTTTTTACTAACCGGCGCGCCCCACGGACCGGAGCTTAGCGAGCTGTATCCGCTGATCCGCGCCGATCTGAAGGAGATCGTATGCTAGCAAACAGCCTGATCTACGGCGCGCTCATCACCCTACACTACGCGCTGCAAGTCTATATGATCGTGATCTTTATCGCCTGCGTTTTGAGTTTCATCCGTCCAAATCCGTTCGGTAAATTTTATAAAATCTACCGCGTGATCTCTGCGCTTACAGAGCCTGCGTTTGCGCTGGTGCGCCGCTATCTGCCTACGACTTTCGGCGGCTTTGATCTTTCGCCGCTTCTTATCCTACTCGTGCTTAACTTCTTTGACAGCGCGATAATCTATATCATCAATAGGACGGTCATTTGAAAATATTTCTGAAATTTAGCCTTGTTTTAGGACTGCTGTGCGCCGCAAGTAGCGGTAAAATTTTAAGCTACGAACAGATCAAAAACGAGCCCAAATCCCTAGCCAAGGACTATTACATCTATCGCCTAATCGACGAGACGAAATACAACAAAGCGGAGATTAAAATTTTAAAACAGAGTATCTTTCGCTACAAAGGCAAGCTAAAAGATAAGCTCGATAGAATTTTCGGCATCGCCAAAGCTCCTAAGCGTCCGGATCGATGTGCAGGCGTTACCTCCTCCAATATTTTAGACGCAAATTTAACCTGCAAAAAGGCGCGCTCCTATCCAAATTTTATCGCCAAGTTAAGCCCGTCGGTGCGCGAGACGCTCGCTTCGCAACTAGAGAGTCACCAAGACGCGGCTTCGCGAAACGCCGTAAATTTACTGCGCGGATTTAACGACGAAAATCCGAGCGAGTATTTTATGCAGAGCCGCAACGCGCAAAACTACTTTTTATATTACGACTACTTAAAAGGTGCGGGCAAAGACGCTCTGATTGACATCGACGCTGATGCGACCTTCGTTACCGGCCTAAGCGCCCAGCCAAGCTTTAAGGCGGTTCTTAACGACGCGCTAATCAACCGCAAATACCCGCACTTGCGCCGCTCGCTTATGGGCGTCGATCCACTAGCCGTGGAGAAGGACGTAGCGTTTATGCTGGGCGTAAATGCCGTCATGCAGGGCGATGAAGGGGCTGCGCTTGCATTTTTTAGCCGCGCAGCAGCGAGCTTTGAGAAGCCTCACGATGTACACAATGCGAAATTTTGGATCTACCTGCTAAATGGAGATCAAAATGTCTTGCGCCAGCTTGCTAGCAGCGATTATTACAGCCTCTATGCGCTTTATGCCAAGGAGGTCTTAGGGGATAGGAATTTAAACATAATCATCCCAAATCCTGCTAAAAATTCCATCGAAGGCTACGATATTACCGATCCTTTCGCTTGGGTTCGCACGAAAAATAGCGCTGATCAGATGTCGCGCCCACAACTTTTGGAATTTGCTAAAAAATTCGACACCAAGCAAAGCATCGGCGAGTACTCATACATCATGAATAAAGCAAGCGGCGGCAAGGATAACTTCTATCCGACGCCGTTTATGGAACACATCGGCGACGGCGACAACCGCCGCAAGGCGCTAATTTTGGCGCTCGCCCGCCAAGAGAGCCGCTTCGTGCCCGCATCGGTTTCTACCTCGTACGCACTCGGAATGATGCAATTTATGCCGTTTTTGGCTAACGAGATTGGAAAAAAACAACTCAAAATCGACGGCTTCGATCAAGACGATATGTTCCGCCCGGAGGTCGCTTACCGCTTCGCCAACATCCATATCGACTGGCTGGAGCGCAAAATTTACAGCCCGGTTTTCATCGCATACGCCTACAACGGCGGACTCGGGCTCGTCAAAAAGATGCTTCAGCGCGGCGATATGTTTAATAAGGGCAAAT
>CAUUSU010000046.1:0-8499 GCA_963547835.1 uncultured Campylobacter sp. | reverse complement strand
GACGCTTCGTGGGATCGCGGCGAGAAGTGCAAAAATTTATTCAAAGTAGGCGACGAGATCGAGGTTAAGATCATCAAGATCGACAAAGATACTCAAAAAATTTCTCTAAACCACAAAGAGCTCGGCGATAGCCCTATTAGCGATTATGCCAAGAGCCACAATCAAGGCGATGTCGTAAAAGGCAAGATCCGCGATATTAAAGAGTTTGGAATTTTTGTCGAGCTTGGAGGCGGTATCGACGCGCTTATTCGCAAGGAAGATCTCGGCAACGTAAGCGTAGATAGCCTAAAAGTAGGCGACGAGATTGAAGCTGCGATCGCCTTCATCGACGAGAAGAAAAATAGAATTCGCCTAAGCGTGCGCAGGCTGGCTCATCAAAAAGAGCGCGAGGCGCTAAATGAGATCAATAGTAACGACGACGAGAAGCAAAGCCTAGGGGATCTAATCAAAGATCAACTAAATAAATAATTCCTCCCGCAAGGCATCCCCGCCTTGCGGACCTACTTCAAAAGGTTAAATTTAATGAAAACTATCATAGTCTGCGACGCAATCCACAAAATCGGTTTTGATCTGCTTAAGCAAGAATCGGATGTTAAAGTAATCGACGCTACTAACGTGCCCAAGAACGAGCTTTACGGAATTTTAGGCGATGCGGATGTTGCGATCACCAGAAGCTCTACGGCGGTGGATGAGAAATTTCTTGGCGCAGGCACCAAGCTAAAAGCGATCGTGCGCGCAGGCGTGGGCGTAGATAACTGCGATATCGACGGCTGCTCCAAGCGCGGCATTATTTTGATGAACGTACCTACGGCAAATACCATCGCCGCGGTCGAAATGACTATGTGCCATCTGCTAAATGCGGCGCGCAAATATGTAAATTCTTGCAACGATCTTAAAATTAATAGAATTTGGAAGCGCGAGAAATGGTACGGCACCGAGCTTTATAAAAAGAGCCTCGGCATCATCGGCTTTGGAAACATCGGCTCGCGCGTGGGGGTGCGCGCGCTTGCGTTTGGGATGAACGTCATCGCCTATGATCCGTATATCGAGCCCGAAAAGGCCACGAAGCTCGGGGTAAAATATACGAAAAATTTCGATGAAATTTTATCTTGCGACTTCATCACAATCCATACGCCGAAAAATCAAGAGACGATAAATATGGTAGGCGAGCCGCAAATAGCGAAGATGAAGGACGGCGTGCGCCTAATAAACTGCGCCAGAGGCGGGCTGTATAATGAAAAAGCGCTCGCAAACAATCTACGCAGCGGCAAGATCGCATATCTCGGCATTGACGTTTTTGACAAAGAGCCTGCGGCCGATCACGAGCTTTTGGATATCGAAAATTTAAGCGCGACTCCGCATCTTGGAGCAAATACGCTCGAATCGCAAAGCAATATCGCCCGGGAAGCCGCAGAGCAGGCGATCAGCGCCGCGCGCGGCTTAAACTATCCAAACGCTTTAAATTTGCCGCTTAAGCTCGAGGATCTGCCGCGCGGTATCGAGCCGTATATAAATTTGGTCTCGAAAATGGCTTATCTTGCGGTGCAGATCAACAAAGGCCCGATCAAATCGATTCGCATCGAGGGCAGCGGCGAGGTGGTTCAGTATCTAAAATCGATGCTCGTTTTTGCTATCGTAGGCGCGCTGCACGATTCTTTGGGCGATTCGCTAAATTACGTCAATGCTAAATTTCTTGCGGATGAAAAGGGGATTGAGACGAGCTTCGGCGAGCTTGCGCGCAGTGTTTATAAAAGCGAGATCGCGGTTAAGGTTACGACCGACAAAGCGATCTCAAATGTCGCGGGTACCGTCTTTGACGGAAGCGAGGAGCGCATCGTAAATATCGGCGGATTTAAGACCGATTTTAAGCCGAAAGGCAAGATGATAATCTTTAAAAACACCGACGTACCGGGCGTTATCAAGTCAGTCAGTACGATCCTAGCCGACGAAAACATCAATATCGCGGACTTCCGCCTAGGCAGAGGCGAGGAGGGGGACGCTTTGGCGGTCATTTTGGTCGATTCCGAAGTGCAAAAAAGCACGCTTGATAAGCTGGCGGCGCTTGAAACCTGCCTAATGGTGCGCTACGCGGCGCTTTAATCCTTTTCCGCTTAGGGGGCGGAATTTTAAATTTCGCCTCATACAATTCTTTATAATTTAAATTTACAATCCAGCCTACGACGGCGTTTGATGAGGCGACGCGGGAACGCGCGGCAAGGATTTTGGCGGAACTTGAGTACGTGCAGAGCCGGCGCTTGAGGTACGTTGCGGCATGTGTCCGGGCAGATACCTTTTAGCGTGCGGCTTTTGTAAGCGCCGTTTGCGTGTCAAATTTAACTCTAGTCGCGGACTTGTTTTTAAATTTAAATTTCGTCCTTGTGGATCTGTTTTTAAATTTCATCATCGCGGGCGCTGCCGATTAAATTTTGCCGCTATGCAGGTTTGGCACTAAAAGCTAGAGGCTGCGATGCGAAACGCGGTCAAATTTTATAAATTTTTAGACACGGAGGGTGCTTTTGCTTTAAATTTATTAGCGGGTGCTTCATATCTCTAATCGTATCGCCCGTTTAAATTTCGGGCAACTACCGAGCGATTGCGCCGCTGATTAAATTTTACGTTTTGCCGAAATTATGCTTCGCCGAAAAATTCCGCCCGGCCTAAATTTAGTCGATGCAAAATTTCAGCCGCAATGCGCCCTGCTAATTTGTGAGTTTAAGTGTTTCGATTAGGCTTAAAATTTTGCGGATCTGCGTTTGGTATTCGCGCGCAAGCTCTATGCTAGCAGGCCTATCAAAAAGAGTAGTTTCAAAAAGATCGGGCGCGCCTTTTAAAAATAGATATAAACGCTTATCCATAAATACCGCGCTCAAGCTGAACTCGCCGTTCGTTTCGCGATTTATTTCGCGCAGACGCTCCATAAACGCGGGCGTTAGCAGATAGCGCGCTTCTACTTTGTCATCCGCAAACACGCGAAAATCGCGCATAAAATCCACATCGTCCATCATCTCTTTTTCGCCGAAGATCTTGGCGTTTAGCTCCCTGCTTACCACTATCGTTTTGCCCGAGGTTTTTTTCGCGAGCTCGCAGATCAGTACGTTGCCGTCAAAGTCCATATAATTATCATAGAATATTTTGATCAACATAATCGCCGCTATGAGCGGATTATCCGTTTTCATGTAAAACCTGCTATTGCTATGTACCTCGCTGAGGCTAAATTTAATCCCGCAGTACACGCCCGTAATCCGATCCTCGCTTTTGATCCTAGATTTCCTATAAATTCTAAATTTTTGAAATTCCTCTTCTTGCATACCGGTATATGGATCGTATTTTAAACCGGCATCTATATCGTTTATTACGGCGCGGACGAATATCTCTTTGTAAAATTTGTAGTAGCGAATTTCTGCTTCAGTTTCTTGACCGGCACAATGAAGAAGAAATATCCAAAAGATCTGAAGAAAAATTAAGGTACCTAAAATTTCGGCAATTTTTATCACAGGAGTATCCGCTTTAACGCCGTCTAGAGACATTATTGCGAATAGGACTGTAAAAAAGGCGGCTATACTGAGGTAGCGGTATCTATTAAAAGCTCTAGCGCACGCTTTTTGTTCGGTTAAAGTCTGCGAAACGACATCTTGCAGAGCAGGCGACATATCTGTCCTTGATAAAAATTTCGCCCGTATTGTAGCGAAATTTAGCGGAATTCATAAAAAGCGAATTCCGCCGCATAATGAATAGTCGAGATCGAAATTTAATTTATGTAGTCTGTGCGGCGTAAAATTTTAAAATTTTACTCTTTGAATTAGATCCGCACCGAATTGAAATTTAACGTATCGCATAAACCTATATTTCACGCGAGCCGCTTTTGAAAATTTGCATTAAAACCTTGCGATTACAGTATCCTGAGGCTGTCTGAGATGAAATACATAAAAATCCCGAGCCCAAACATCATGAAAAGCCCCAAAAATTCGACGTAAAGCTTCAAGCTTACGAGCCGCTTTGAGCTTAGTTCGTTTGCTTTCGCGCCGAAAAGCGCGGCTAAAAATATCACGACGCTCATTCCAAAACCGATGAAAAGCGCACTTGCGACGCTAAGTGCGAAGCTTCCGAGGCTGAAGGCAAGCACGAAAATTAGGATCGTGCCGGGGCATGGCACGAGCGCCGCAGCAAGCGCGATAAGCCACTCTCGCCCTTTCTCGCCGCCGCCAGTTGCGCCATTTTGCAGCGAGCGAGATGAGGTTTGGTTTTTGAAATTTGTAGAATTTGAAGCCTGTTTTTGCTTGTTTTGGCTAGACGAGTTTTCTTCTAGGCTTGCGGTTAAATTTGAATCCGAATTTGGTTCTGCCGTTGCAGCGTCTAAATTTTGAGTATCTAAATACTGCGCGGATTCTCCGCTTTGAATATTAAATTTAGAAAATTTATAGCTCTTTGACGCTGCGTGAGCGGAATCCTCGGCGTTTGTAAATGCCGTATTTTTTAAGCGGGCGTCAGTCTCTGCAGTGTTTGCGGCGGAAGCGCAAGCGGCGCAGGAGCAGCCCGCATCGTGGTGGGCGCCCGATCTTACGCGGCGAGCTTTGTCGTAGATGATGAGCGCCGTTATGACGATGATCAGAAGCGCCGAAATTTTCGTGGTGATCGAGGCGGAGTTTGCAGAGACAAGCCCTGCGACGTTTTGCAACACAAACATGCTCGCGCTTACTAAAACGAGCGCTCCTAGTACGTGCAGAAGCCCGATTTTGAGGGCAAATCCGAAGGCTTTGACGTAGCTGCCGCCATGGGCTAGGAAATAGCTCGCCGTTAGCAGCTTCGCGTGCCCAGGGCCTGCCGCGTGGAAAAAGCCGTATATGAAAGAAAGTGCTAGAACCCATAGAATCGTGCTCGCGCTTGCATGCTCGCTGCTTGCGCGAAACGCCGTTTTGAGGCTTTTCATAAAATCCACCGTCTTTTGCGCGACAAATCCCAGCGAGACCTCTTTGTGCTGCTCGTTTGAAATATTGTCGCTGTCGGATGTGGCGCTGTTTTTGTTTGCGCTATTTTGCGCTAAATTTAAAGAACTCTCCCCGGGTGGAGTCGCTAGATTTTGCGTAGAATGCGCGGAATTGAAAGAGTTGTCTCGGATCGCAGCAAAATTTTCGCCCGCGCCTTTATCTGCAGGCGCCGCAGAATTTGCGGGACCACCTTTTGCCTGCGCGTCCTTTTTGGCGGCTTTATTAATCTGCGCGAGAGTATCCGAAGCGGCGATATTTTTTTGCGCCTCTGCTGCAGCCTCCGAAACAATATCGCCGACGGATCTTTGGTTTGATCTGCGCGCCGAGCTGGCATTGGATTTTGCCTGCCCGCCTTGCGCAAGCTTATCCTCTGAGCCCGCAAGATTATGCTCGCTAGATACAAGACCATCCTGCGCTAAATCGGAGTTCGGCGCGCTTGAAATTGGCGGCTTTTTATCTGCGATCTTTGGTTTTTCGCCGCTAAATTCTATAAAAGTGGTGGCTAAATTTGAATTAGGCTTCGCTACAAAGCCCTCGCCTAGATTAATGGGCTTGTCGTCAAGCATTTTGAAATTGAAAAATCCCTGATCGTCGTTAATGGAAATTTTAAGAACGCGGTTATTGCGCAGCTCGAAGCCGACCTTTTGATCGAACTCAAACACGAGTCTGCCCTTTTTGACGAGGCTTATTGCGTTTTTAAAATTTCCCTTGATCTGCGTGCCTACGAGGTTGCTAAGCGCAGGCTTTGCGTTTTTTGGCGCTTGATCGTAGAATTCCGCCTCGCAAAGGTAGTTTTTGGGGGTCAGATAATCGGTCATCGCCTTAGTTATCTCGGCAAGCTCGCTATTTTCAAGCTTGCCGTTGGAATTTATATCGTAGGTCTGCATTATGACGTCGGTAAAATTTTGAGAGAAAAGCCACGAAAAATGCAGGCTCACGATCTTGCCGTCTTGTGCGACAGGGGTAATGCTAACGTGCGCAGTAGGCGTGTATAGGGCGCACAGAGCGCACGCAAATATCCGCGAGCTAAAGATCGCGGATAAAAGTAAAATTTTAATAAATTTCATCAACTACAAATTTTCTCCGAAAACGTCGATCGTCTTTTTCATCGTCTCGTACCAATCTAGCGGCAGCTGATCGATCTCTATAACCTTTGCGCCAGTTTGCGCGGCGATGGTTTGCGCTGCCTTTTTGGAAAACTGCGGTGCGACGAAAATCACCTTGATCTTTTCCTCTTTGGCTTCCTCGATTAGCTCGGCTAAATCCGCAGGCTTAGGCTCTTTGCCCTCCACTTCGACTGCGATCTGCTCCAAATCGTATCGGTGCGCGAAATAGCCCCAAGACGGATGATAAACCATAAATTTCTTTCCTTTGACGCCCGCTAATTTCTGCTTTGCGTAAGCGTCTAGCTCGTCAAGCTTTTTAGCAAATTTATCGAAATTTGCTTCGTAAATTTTAGCATCCTTAGGATACTGTTTGGTTAACGCGTCTTTAATATTTTTAGCTTGAATTTTTACAAGCTGCGGATCTAGCCAGATATGTGGGTCTAAACCGCCGTGATGGTGATGGTGCTCGTGCGCCTCGTGGTCTTTGTCACCATGCTCATGATGCGCGTCATGATCGTGATCATCGTGATGCGCGCTATGATCATGTTCGTCGTGATGGTGATGCTCTGCCATAGCCATTTTGGTGATGCCATCTTCGGTGCGGATTATCTTCATCTTTGGATACGATGCGGCAAGCTTTGGTAGCCAGACTTCATCGAATTCTATACCGACTGCAAAATACAGATCGCTATTTTCTAGCATTTTCATCTCCGAAGGCTTAGGCTCGTATGTGTGCGGATCAGCGCCTTTGCCGACCATCGTATTTACCTGCAAAGTATCACCTGCGATCTGTTCAACAAAATACTTCGTAGGAAGTATGGTCGTGGTGACCGTAGGTTTGGCGAATACTACGCAACTAGCTGCTAAAAGCGTGAAAACAAGCTTTTTCATAAAATTCCTTTCCAAAAAAATTGCGGAAGTATATCAAAAGCAACTTAGTTGCAACTTAATATAAATTTATCTAAATTTCGCTATCATCGCTTAAATTTTAAAAAAGGCGTAAAATGGATCCCAAAGATTTTTTAGCGAGTCACGATATCGCTCCTACAGCGCTTAGAGTGCAGATCGTGCAGATCCTAAGCGAGAAAAAATGCCCGGTAAGCTATGATGAACTAGTAGAACTAACAGGTGCTAATAAAACCACGATATATCGCAATATAGCGCTTTTGGAAGAAAAAAATTTGATAATTACCAGCGAAAATAACCATAAAAGCTTTTATGAGCTCACCGACGGCGCCAAAGCGTATTTTATCTGCGAAAGCTGCCATAAAATGGAGGAAATTTCGATGCCCGCTCTGCCACAAAAAAATGTCAAAAGCGTGCTCGTGCGAGGATTGTGCGAGAAGTGCGGCGGCTGAGGCGGGAAATTTAATCAAAAGCGCTCGAAGAAACTTAGCTAAAACGCTAGGGCAAAATTTAACCGATTTTTAACGGATTTTTATAAAACAAACGATATAATCCGAGCGTTTCATATTTTAAAAGGGAAAATTTAGTGAATAAAAACGATACGATAAAAGCAATAGAGAAGTTTGTAAGTTCTCAAGAGATGACGATGTTCCGCCTGAAAAAGGGTATCTACGGCGATGCGATGAAAAACCTGGATCAGGTTTTTACGCCGTATAAGGAGTTCGCCGAGTTTTTCAAAAATCCCGCAAATAGGTTGCAGGAGTTGTTAGGCAACATCGCGTACGAATCGATTTTAAACTACACTGAAGCAGGGCTATCGCACTGCGAGAAGATCCACTCGATCTATTTTGTGGAATCCAAAGGACTTTTCAAAAGTGGGCTAAAGTATATCGAGCCTGATGCGACCGCGAGAGAAAGAGCCAAGAGTTATTACGACAAATTGCTGGAAAATAATGAGAAGCTTAACGAATATATCGATATCGGCTTGCAAAGGCTACATGGCTTAGAAGCGAAGGTTTTCGAGTAGGCTAGGCTAGCTTTGGGATTTGATTTGCGCGGCGAAATTCTATCACAAATCCTTAGCGCTTAAAATTCTATGATTAAATTTCATACTTTTTTACAGATCCACTTATACTATTTAATTCCGCGTTAGCGTCGCTTTTAATTACGCATATAGCAAATAGGGTGGCTTGAGTAATTCCGTGCCGGCAGGCATTATCCGATACGATCAAAGAAATAATCTAAATTTTTAAAGCTCAACGAAGCGGGTTAAAATAAGCAAGCTTGGCTAAATTCCGTGGAGAGACTAAAGCAGGCTCTAACATAAACTAGTGCTTAGTTGGAGGTATGAATTTAAAATTTCGCGGTTAGCGCGAACGGGAATTTAAAATTCTAGCGCTACTTCAGATTCCTTTGAAATGGGGATTTTTAAAAGTAGGTATTGCGACTGCAACAAGCAAAACGCAAGATTTGAAATTTGCTAGAAAATACTCACTGCGAAG
>CAUUSU010000045.1:0-8698 GCA_963547835.1 uncultured Campylobacter sp. | reverse complement strand
CAAGACAAATCAAGACAAATCAAGACAAATCAAGACAAATCAAGACAAATCAAGACAAATCAAGGCAAATCAAGGCAATTTACTTGAAAAAATTCTTGATCTTATCGAGTATCCCCTCGTCGTCTCCGCCCTTGCTACCGAAGCTTTCTTGAAGCTCGCGCAAAAGCGCCTCCTGCTTCTCGTTCAATTTTTTAGGAGTTTGGACGTTTACCTGCACGATCAGATCGCCGTTTTTCTTGGTGCGGATATTTGGCGCGCCCTCACCGTAGATCGTAAAGCGCTGCTTGTCCTTCGTGCCTACTTTGAGCTTCAGCTCTGCCTTTCCGCGCGGCGTCGGCACCTCGATGCTCTCGCCCAAGATCGCCTGCGTGAAAAACACCGGCACCTCGATATACAGATCATCTCCGTCGCGCAGGAAGTGGCTATCCTCCTTAACGCGCACGATCACGTACAGATCCCCGATCTCGCCGGTTTTGGAGACGTTGCCCTTGCCGCTTAGACGCACGCGCTGTCCGTCGTCGATGCCTGCGGGGATGTCAAATTTAAGACTTACGTCCTCTTCGGTAAAGCCCTTGCCGCCGCAATCCTTGCACCTGTCTTTTACGATCTCGCCCGTACCGCCGCATTCGGAGCAGCTTTGGATGAAGCTCATATATCCGCGCCTTACAGCGACGCGCCCAGTGCCGCCGCAAGCGGAGCAGGTGTGTCTTTTTTTGTCTTTCGAGCCGGTGGCGTCGCAGGTAGGGCACGGCTTTTTGATCTTGTATTTTATCTCCTTGTGAACGCCCTCTAAAGCCTCTTTAAACTCCAGCGTTACGGCCAGTTCGGTATCTATGCCGTATGGATCGCTAGGGCGTGAGCGACCGCCTCCGCCAAATGCTTGTTCGAAAAAATCGCCGAAAATCGAGCTAAAATCAAATCCTCCGCCGCCCGCGCCGCTATATGCGCCGCTGATGCCCTCTTTGCCGTAGCGATCATACATTCTGCGCTTTTGATCGTCGCTTAAAATTTGATACGCTTCGTTGATCTTTTTAAATTTCTCCTCCGACTCCTTGTCGCCTTGGTTGCGGTCGGGGTGGAATTCCAAAGCGAGCTTTCGAAACGCCTTTTTTATCGTCTCGGCGTCGGCATCGCGCGCCACGCCTAAAATTTCATAATAATCTTCTTCCACGAAATTCTCCTTGAACTATACAAAAGGGGCAATTTTATCTAAATTTAATAAAACGCAAGTTAAGACTTAACTATTTTTATGTATAATGCAATATTTAAAATTTCAAATCAACGATGCAAAGGATAAAAAATGATAAATGTATTGATGATAGAAGACGACAGCGAGTTTGCACAGCTTCTAACCGAATATCTGGCTAAATTTAACATCCAAGTTACAAACTTCGAAGACCCGTATCTGGGCATTAGCGCAGGGATCAAAAACTACGATCTGCTGATTTTGGATCTTACGCTTCCTGGGATGGACGGACTTGAGGTCTGCAAAGAGATCCGCGAGAAATACGACATTCCGATCATCATCAGCTCGGCTAGAAGCGACGTGAGCGATCGCGTCGTAGGCCTTCAGATCGGTGCGGACGATTATCTACCCAAGCCTTATGATCCAAAAGAGATGCACGCGCGCATCATGAGCCTCATCCGCCGCTATAAAAAAGCTAGCGAGAAGGAAGAAACCGCCACGGATAGCGTATTTCGTATCGACGACAAGCGCCATGAAATTTACTTCGGCGAAGAGTCGCTCGTGCTAACGCCTGCGGAGTATGAAATTTTAGAATACCTCATCAAGCAGCATAGCTTTTCGGTATCCCGCGAGCAGCTCGTATACCATTGCAAGAGCCTAAAAGATAAGGATTCAAAGAGCTTAGATGTCATCATCGGGCGCCTACGCACCAAAATCGGCGACAGCTCCAAAGCGCCTAAGCATATCTTTTCGGTTCGCGGTATCGGCTACAAGCTCATCGGATGAAGCACTCCTTAATCACCAAAATTTCGGTTTTTTTTGTAATCGCGATCATCTTAGTCTGCGTGCTTTTCATCACGTTCGCACGGATGCAGATGAATAGAGCTCTAGGTAGCATGCAGGCTAATCAAATAAACGCGGTCAATAATCTACTTGAGCTATACAAGCGTAACGCCCCTCCCAGCGATATTGAGCGCTACTTCTCCAGCTATGGCTTGGAGCTTGTAAAAGACAAAAATATCATCCAAAACATCATCACGAGCGGTAAAATTTTTTTCGTCCAAGATACTTCTATCGGCGAGTTTAGCTCGGTCGAGTATAATAATTCGCTGTTTTTAAATATCAAAAACAACTCTTTCGTCGTGGTTTTCGAAAGCCTCGGCACGAAGAATTTAAACGATCCGCTTTGGGTCGGGTTTTTGCTTACGATGGCGGTTTTGATCTCACTTTATCTATCAATAGTGCGAAGCTTCACGCCGTTAAAAAAACTAAGCAAAAATATCAAAAAATTCGCCCAGGGCAACTTAGACGTAAATTTAGCCGCCGCGCATAGCGAGGATGAGATCGGGCAGGTCGCGCAGGAATTTAACAACGCGATTGCCAAAATTCAAGAGCTGATCCGCTCGCGCCAGCTGTTTTTACGCACCATCATGCACGAGCTCAAAACCCCGATCGGCAAGGGCAGGCTCATCACTGAGATGCTAGATGACGAAACACAAAAGGTGCGGCTTGTAAATGTCTTTGAGCGGCTTGAAATTTTAATCAACGAGTTTGCCAAAATCGAGCAGCTGCTCTCAAAAAGCTACTCGCTCAACTATCAGGATTATCATTTCAGCCTCATTTTAGAGCAAGTAAAAGATATGTCGATGCTCGATAATTGGGACGAGCTCATTAGCACAGATATCGAGTGCGATGCGGTGATAAACGTGGATTTCGGGCTATTTGCGCTGGCGATTAAAAATTTAATCGACAATGCCCTAAAATACTCCAGCGATAAAAAAGTCCGCATCATCTGCGACGAAAATAAAGTAAGTGTCGCCAACCGCGGCGCAGCGCTTGCAAAATCATTCGAGCATTACAAGCAAGCCTTTATCAGAAATAAAGACGAGAAAGCCACTGGCATGGGGCTTGGGCTCTATATCATCGATAAAATTTGCGAGCTACACAAATTCCGCTTCGAGTACAATTACAGCGACGGCACGCACTATTTCTCGATCGTCTTTTCGCCGAAGGGCGCTATATGAGCGGCACAGACAGGTTTGAAGAGCTAGTCGCAAGCTTTGAAAAGCTTCCGGGCGTGGGCAAAAAATCCGCCCTGCGCTTTGCCTACTACGTAAGCGTGCAAAACTCCTTTTTGGGGCTAAATTTAGCGCACAATATCGAAGAGGCGGTGCGCGGACTACACAGATGCCGCATCTGCGGGGCGGTCTGCGAGGGCGAGATCTGCGAATACTGCGCTGACGATGAGCGCGAAAGCGATAAAATTTGCATCGTCGAAAACCCAAAAGATATCTTTATTTTAGAGAGCAATAAAATTTACAACGGTCGCTACTTCGTGCTAGACGCCGCCGACGAAGATAAAATCGCGGCGCTACGCGAGATGGTGAGCCGAAACGGCGCGAGCGAGCTGATATTTGCGCTGACGCCGGGCATCAACTCCGACGGCATAATGCTTTACGTCGAGAACAAGCTCGCGGATCTGGGTTTGAAATTTACTAAGCTTGCCCAAGGCGTGCCTACGGGCGTGAGCCTAGATAACGTCGATATGCTCTCGCTGATAAAGGCGATCAACGGGCGCACCGATATTTAAAAATTCGACGAAATTTTAAATTTATGCGGGTAAATTTATAGGCTAAATTTAAAGCGCAAAGCGGCGAATAAGTTTTGCACGGAGCCCAAGCGGCGAAATTTGAGGCGTAAATTTAAATAGTAGGCGCGCGATGAAATTTACTGAATTTACGCGGCTTCGGTGCGCGAAACAATGTGGTAGGCACAACAGCAAACAGCTTTTCGCTCGCCGCGAGGCTTTAACGGCAGATTTGAGCCGTAAAATTTTAAGCGCGCCGTTTCGAAGCGGAATTTTGAGCGCTTGAATTTTAAAAGGCGAATTTCAAACGGCAAATTTCGAGCGCTAAATTTTAAAAGCGGATTTGGAAGTAGCGAGACGGGGTTGCGCGACGCTACGAGCTCGTAAAATTTAAAGGCGAATTTCAAGGCGCCAAATGGTTTAAATTTTTAAATTTCGCCGGCGCGGGATTTAAAAATTTAAACGTAATTATCTATTATATTATTTAAGGACAAAGGTGAAAAAGGTTCATTTTATCGGCATCGGCGGCATAGGGATATCGGCATTAGCGAGATTTTTACACGAGAAAAATTTTATCATCTCAGGCTCGGATATCAAAGAGAGCGAGACGACCTACAAGCTAAGAGCGGACGGCATGGAGATCATTACTCCGCACGACGCTTCGGCGATCAAGGATCAGGAGATCGTTATCTACTCCGCCGCGATCAAAGAGGACAACGTCGAGTTGCAAGCCGCGCGCAAAAAAGGGATCGTCTGCCTCTCGCGCAAGGAGGCCCTGCCCTTCGTGCTAAAAGACAAGCGCGTCTTCGCAGTCGCCGGCGCGCACGGCAAAAGCACCACGAGCGCGATAACCTCGGCGCTGATAAACGGCTCGGTCATCATCGGCGCGATCTCCAAGCAGTTCGACTCGAATATGAAATATGAAAATAGCGAAAATATCATCTTTGAAGCCGACGAGAGCGATTCGAGCTTTTTAAATTCCAACCCCTACGTCGCGGTCGTGACCAACGCCGAGCCCGAGCATATGGATCATTACGACAACGATTTGGATAAATTTCACGCGGCGTATCGCGGCTTTTTGGAGCGCGCTAAGATCCGCGTGATAAACGCCGAGGATGAGTTTTTAAGCTCCATAAAGCTTGGCTGTATCAAGCTCTTTCCTTCGCGCGATATAACGGATCTAAAGGTGCTGCTGCGCGATCATCAGCCGTTTATGAGCTTTAATCTTAAAGAGCTCGGACGCTTCGAGGTTTACGGGCTCGGAAGACACATCGCGATCGATGCGTCGCTAGCAATCCTAGCCGCGGCGTGCGAGACGGGACTAGAGCAGATCCGCAAAAATTTACTAAATTACAAAGGGATCAAAAAGCGCTTCGACATCCTGTGCGCTACCCCAAACTTCGTGCTCATAGACGACTACGGCCACCACCCCACCGAGATCAGAGCGACGCTGCAAAGCGCGCGCGAATACGCTAGCTTGCTAGGGCTTAGCAAGATCACGGCGATCTTTCAGCCCCACCGCTTCAGCAGGCTTAAGGCGAATTTAAACGCCTTTAAAGAGTGCTTTGCGGGCGTGGAGGAGTTAGTGGTACTGCCCGTTTACGCCGCGGGCGAGCCTAGCAACGGTATCGATCTGAAAGAGGAGTTTAAGGGGCTTGGGGCGCTTTTTACCGAGCGGGTCTTTAGAAACGGCGAGAAGATAGAATTTAGCGATATTTTCGGCGTCCGTCACATCATAAACGACGGCCTCGTGATCGGATTTGGCGCAGGCGACATCACCTATCAACTGCGCGGAGAATTTTAGGCTTGAAAACTCTCGCCGAATTTATGAGACAAACTCCGCTGCGGGCGGGCAAGGATAAAATTTGAGATTTTTAATATTTATTTTCGCATTTTTATTTATCGCGGCGATCTTTTTCGTACGGGACGAAATTTTAAGCAAAAGGGATAAAATCATTGCCACGGCGCTGATCGTTCTGCTGTGCGCAGGGGCGTATCTTTACGAAAGCGCGAGCGAGCGCTCCGCCAAGCTTGAGGAGGAGATGGTTTTTAAATTTAACGCGGGCGCCAGATTAAGATGCGGTGGCGCGATAAATTTCGCTTCTGAAACGCGCGGCTCGGCAAATTCCTTTTCCGAAAAACATAGCGCGGATGCGAAAAATTTGGGCGTGCAAGCCGGCGAAGTAAATTTAAACGCGCAGGACAGAGCCGCTTCCGCCGCGCAAACGAACGAGCAGACTTTCGCCGCGCAAATAAACGGCGCCGTCTCGGGCGGGCAAAATTCCGCACAAAGCCCTACTTCGCAAAATTCCGCTGAGCCGGGACAAAATTTAAAATCTCAAAATTCTACTAAAAATTTAGACGTAGCTTCGCAAAATTCTACGCAGCAGAACGATACGCAGAACCGCATTCAGCAAAATTCCGCGAGCCAAGAAGGTATGCGAAGCTCTGCCTCACAAAATTCCGCGCAACGAGGCGACACGCAAACCTCTAATCCCCAAGGCTCCGCGCAGAATTTTAACGTAGCCGAGCAAAATTCTATGCAAGGTTCTACAGCGCAAAATTCTAAAGCTACGCAAAATTTTGCCGCAGACAAAGAGCTAGGCTCCGCGCAGATCGTAACGCGAGAAAATTTCACCTACTCCTTTTCGCTTGGAGCTTTCATCGCCAAAAAGAGCGCGGGCGCGGAGTTTAAGGGCAAAACCTACAAGATTAAAGAGTGCGTTTATGATCAGTGACGAACTTTTTACGCGCCTCGATCTAGGCGAGTATCTAGCGAAATTTAAAAGCTTTTTGGCGCGCGAAAAGCCGCTGTTTTTAAGCGGCGATAGCAAGCTGAATTTTGAAAAAATTTCAGAGCTTACGAAATTTGATCTCGCGCAGTGCGAGAGCGTCGCGAACCTAGACGACGCGCTGATGCGCATCTCAAAGCACGGCATGCTTCATATCAGCGAAATTTACGAGTTCAGCAAGATCGTCCGATATTTTCTGTATCTCAAAAAGCAGCCTTTTGAGGGCAAACTCGCCGCTTGGCTTGCCAAGATCGAAATTCCTGAGCCTATTGCGCAATTAAAGGATTATTTCGACGATCAGGGCGGCTTCCGCGACGCGATAGACGAGCGCTTCGGCGCGCTAAACGAGGCGTTTAAGATAAAGCGTGACGAGATCGAGCAGACGCTAAAAAGGCTGATCTACTCCAAAGCCCTTTCGCCCTATCTCGCCGACACGCAGATCCACTACATAAGCGACACCGAGGCCCTGCTGGTGCGCGGCGGCTTTAATCACGTGCTAAAAGGCAGCGTCGTAGCGCGCTCAAGCGGAGGCTATTTTTACGTGCTTCCAGACGCGATCGCGGCTCTGAAGTCCGCTCAAAGCGCGATTTTGGATAAAAAAGAGCAGATCGTTTTCGAGCACTGCAAGCAGATCAGCGCGGTTTTTAATAAGAATTTAGCTTTTTTAAAATTTATAAACGCCGCTTTCGATGCGATCGACGCGCTGATTGCGCGCGCCGCGATGGCAAGAGCGAGCGATTATGAGTTCGTCCTTGCAGATCCCTCGCGCGACATCGTCCTAGACAGCTTCGCCCACCCCGCGCTTAAAAATCCAAAGCGCGTGAGCGTAGAATTTAGCGGTAAAATTCTGCTCATCACCGGCGTGAATGCGGGCGGAAAATCGATGCTTTTAAAAAGCATTCTAAGCGCGGCGCTGCTAGCCAAATACCTCCTTCCGATGCCTATTCGCGCAAGCCTCAGCCGCATCGGCACCTTTAAGGAGTTCGAGCTCATAATGGAGGATCCGCAAAACTCCAAAAATGACATCTCGACCTTCGCGGGCAGGATGGTTGCATTTAGCAAGCTTTTCGGGCGCAAAGAGATTTTAATCGGCGTCGATGAGATCGAGCTGGGTACCGATTTTGAGGAGGCTGCGAGCCTATACGGCGCGATGATCGAGCAGCTGATAAGCGGAGATGTAAAAATGATCATCACCACGCATCATAAGCGCCTAGCGATGCTGCTGGCGAAAGATCCGCGCGTAGAGCTGCTGGCGGCGCTTTACGACGAGAAAAACAGCGCGCCGAAATATGAGTTTTTAAAGGGCACGATCGGCAAATCCTACGCCTTTGAAACCGCGCTACGCTACGGCATAGCGCAAAACCTGATCGCCGCGGCGCGCAAAAACTACGGCGAAAACAAAGAAAATTTAAACGAAGCGATCTCAAAAGCGATAAATTTAGAGCTTGAGTTAAAACAAAAGCTGGCGCAAACGCAGCAAAAAGAGGCTAAACTTGACGCGCTGAGCGAGGCGCTAAAAGATCAGCGCGAGCGCGCGCAAAGCGAGCTGAAGGCGGAGCTTTCAAGGCTGCAAAACGAATACTACCGCGCCATTTCGGAGGCCAAACGCAGCGTGAGCCTAAGCGACGTGCGCGAAAAGCAGCGCGCCATAAACCGCGCAAACGAGCTTGCACGGGCCGTGCAGCAGCCCGAACTCAGCACGCCCGAGCCGCAAAGCCTCAAGGTGGGCGATCGCGTCAAATACGGCAAGATCAAGGGCGAAATTTTATCGCTTAGCAAAACCCAGGCGCTGATGCTAAGCGACGGCATCAGGCTACGCGTGCCGCTTAGCGAGCTAAAGCGCAGCGGTGCAGCACCGGCACCCGTAAAAAACATCAGCATCAAGGTGCAAAAGCCCTCCTCCGCGTCGCTCGTGCTCGATCTGCACGGCTTGCGCGCCGAGGAAGCAATCAGCAGGCTTGATAAATTTATCAGCCAAAGCCTCGTGATGGGCTTTGATGAGATCATCGTCAAGCACGGCATCGGTACGGGCAAGCTCGCGTTCGCGGTCAAGGAGTTTTTAAAATCGCACCCAAGCGTCAAGGGCTTTCGCGACGGCACGCCCGCAGAAGGGGGCTTCGGCTCAAAGGTCGT
>CAUUSU010000044.1:0-8709 GCA_963547835.1 uncultured Campylobacter sp. | reverse complement strand
GAATTTGAAGCTAGCATCGCCGAAGAGGGCGAAAATATCGTAATGGATCTAGGCCTTAGCAAAATTCACCCCGAAATTTTAAAACTCATCGGCAAGCTTAAATTTCGCGCGAGCTACGGACAGAACGCCCTTGCGCACAGCCTTGAGGTCGCGCATCTTGCGGGCATTATCGCTGCAGAAACGGGCGGAGATCAAAAGCTAGCCAAGCGAGCGGGCCTACTTCACGACATCGGCAAGGCGCTAACTCACGAATACGAGGGTTCGCACGTGGATCTGGGCGCTGAGGTTTGCCGCCGCTACAAAGAGCATCCGGTGGTGATAAACGCTATCTACGCCCACCACGGCCACGAGGAGGCTACCAGCGTAGAAAGTGCCGCAGTCTGTGCCGCAGACGCGCTAAGTGCCGCGCGCCCGGGCGCTAGACGAGAGGTGCTAGAAAGCTATCTAAAACGCGTTAGCGACATCGAAGCGATCGCGATGAGTAAAACGGGCGTTAAACAAGCCTATGCGATCAACGCAGGTCGCGAGATCCGCGTCATCGCAAACGCCAAGCTTATGAACGACGACGAAGCGGTTTTGGTCGCTAAAGAGATCGCCTCTGATATCCAAGATAAGGTCCAATTCCCAGGCGAGATCAAGGTCAATGTCATACGCGAGCTTCGCGCGGTCGAGATAGCCAAATAAGGAGTATGAAATGAAAAAATTTATAATCGCTTTATTTTTGCTTTTTAACGCGGCATTTGCCGATGATGAGCTCATCATCAACAGCGCAAGCGCCTATTCGTCGGTAATGCGCACAAACTCGCAGTACAAATATCTAGCGCAGCAAGCCCGCGCGATAGTGATCTTTCCGAGCGTCAAAAAGCTGGGCTTCATCATAGGCGGGATGTACGGCGAGGGGATCATCATCTACAATAACGACGGCGCGCGCAGCGTAAGCGGCGCAGAGATCAGTAGCGCCAGCGTAGGACTTCAGATCGGCTATGAGGATAATTATCTAGTCATTTTCGTAATGCATGACGATGTAATCCAAAAAATGCGAAATTCCCAAATCACGCTTTCGGGCGACGCTACGGCGGTTGCGGGTAACTACAGCGCCGATTCTGGCTCTTTAGACGTGCTAAATCAAGATATGTACGTCTTTACGAATAAAGGCGGGCTGTTTGCGGGCGTGAGCCTAGGCGGCTCGGTGCTGGAGACCAAAAATGACCGCGCTTTTGATCCAAATACCGAGGGCTATGCGCTTTTGATGCGAGTAATCGGCGCAGATGAGTAAAATTTAGCTAAAGGTGCTAAGGCGCATAGCTTACGAAAAATTTTGCTTTATGGGCGTTTTATTAGCAGCTTGGAATTTTGCTCGCGTAATTTCTGCAGAATAATAGACGTAGGTGCGCAATTTTATTGCAATTCGCGGGGTGGGAGGCATTTGAGGATATCGTGGAGATCCTTCGTAATTCGCAAGTTACTTTGAATTCTAAAGAAGTCGAAATTTTGTCATTAAATTTAGAATTGCAAAATTTTACCGTTAAATTTTGCGGTGATTTTGCTTGATGTCTAGAAATTTTATTTTAAAATTTCGCTTAATATTTTGCGGCGAAATTTTGTATTTTGCGACAGCTGCTGGGAATTTTAAATTTAATGTCGCAGTAAAATCAAGTAGCGCAGGACGTTGGAGTGAAGTTTTCGCACTGAATTTTAAAGCTGTTTTAGTCAAAATTTATAGAATTTTATACGATCTAATGAAAGGATTCGATGGAATCGATGTTTGCAAACCTCCATACGTGGGGGTATCTGATACTGTTTTTGTATTCGCTAGGCGGAGGATTTTTGGCGCTTGCGGCAGCGGGCGTGCTAAGCTCGGCCGGCGAGCTCAATATCGTCTTATGCATCGTAATCGCCTGCATATCGAACTTCATAGGCGATTCGGGGCTGTTTTTAGTAAGCCGCTACAATAAAAAAGAGATCATTCCATATCTGCGCAAACAGCGCCGTAACCTTGCTTTGGCACAGATTTTGTTTCGTAAATACGGCGACCGCATAATTTTAATCAAAAAATTTATCTACGGCCTCAAAACCCTCGTACCGATCGCGATCGGCATCACAAAATATTCATTTTTAAAATTTAGTGTCATCAATGCCGTAAGCTCGCTCATTTGGGCGCTTGTGGTGGGACTACTGAGCTACTACGCGGGCGATTTCGTGCGCGAGCTCTATGTGCACATTAAGGATGCGCCGTGGATCGCTCCGCTGGCTCTAGGCGCGATAGTAGCGGCGATCGTGCTCTATTTTCGCTTCGCGACCCGCAAAAGAGGCTAGCGGTGGCAAAAAAGCTGATCCCGCTCGCAATTTTCGCAGTACTTCTTTTGGCGCTAAATTTCATCTCCAATTCGCGCGGCTCTGCGGCTAAAGATGAGCGGGTTTTTACCTCCAAAACCCTGGATGCCGCTTCTCGTAAAAGCGGCGCGCAAGATCCTAAACGCGGCACCGATCGCGAAATTTCAAGCTCCGAAAATCCTGCAAACGGCGCCGACGCAAAAGATGAGAGCGGTGCAAGAAGCGCAGACGGCGGGGCGGGGCGCGGAGCAGACATAGGAGATTTAAAATCTCATCCGCGAGCAAACGAGCGCGCCGCGAGAGATTCTAAAGATGAGGCGGACGTCCACAGGCGGCACAGTGCAGATCATGAAGCTTCAAACTCGCAAAATCCCGCCGCAAACTCTAAAAATGAGCCCTCAGACGAGCCCTGCATAAGCAGGGAGTGCGTGAGCGCTCATATCCGCCGTACGGGCGCTTTGCCGCAAAATTTTATCACGAAAAAGCAGGCGGGCGAGCTTGGCTGGCAGGGCGGCGATCTGTGGCGATATGCGCGCGGCAAGAGCATCGGCGGCGACCGCTTCGGCAATTTTGAGCGCAGATTGCCTGATAAAAAGGGGCGGATTTGGCGCGAGTGCGATATCGAGTATCGCGGCGGCGCGCGCGGCGCGAAGCGGCTGATATTTTCAAACGACGGGCTGATATTCTACACCGCCGATCATTACGAAAGCTTCGAGCGCGTGCAATGAGTTTAAATTTTAAAATGTGCCGCGGCGCAAAGATCATCATCGACGGCGCAAAGATCAAGCGAAAAGATCAAATTTTTGCGCTGTTTGCCGAAGCGCTGGATTTCGAGCCCGAATACGTCGCAAATTTAGACGCGCTCTATGACGCGCTGGGCGAGCGGGGCGGGCGGGTCTTCGTGATCATCAAAAGGGGCGGAATTTTAAAGCTAAGGCTGGGCAAATTTTATGATATTTTGCTCGAGGTTTTACGAAGCGGCAAGGCGAAAATTTTAATCTTATGAACTTACGCGGCAGCCATTCCGCTTTAAAGCTAAATTTTGCCGAGGAAAAGGTAGGTTTGTTTCGGCGTAGTTTCGAGAGCGCCGTTAAAATTTATTGAATTTTAGAGCTTATTAAAAGAGGCGATTTTGGAAATTTCGCTCACAAAGTTCACGCGGTCAAATTTAAACTCAAGCCCATACTTCCAATCTTTGCGGCGCAGGTTTTTAAACTCGTAAAGCTTAACCGTCTCCGTTTCAAATTTAACCCTAAGCGCGAGATACCAGCAGCTCCAGATCCCGCACGGACAGCCCAGTAGGACGACATCCCGCTCATCTTGCGCCAAATCGGCTTCAAGCGCGGCGCGCAAAAATAGCTTCTCAAAATCGATCAAGCTCAAATAAGCATAGCTTCCCGCGATGCTGGCCTGCCCGTCCTTTGCGGCAAAGCTTTGCTCGCACCGCCTAATCAGCTCAAGCAGAGGCTCGCCGTTTATCGCAACGACGACTTCGGTAAAGCTTTCGCCCTCAATTTCGTAATCGTTTAGGTAAAATTTAATACTATCCATGCGGCAATCTCGCTAAATGATCTATTTCGCGCCGTATTTGCACCGGCCTGCTAAAATTTCAGCGCAGTTTAACGAATTTGAAGTGAAATTCGGTTGAAAATCAAAAAAATTCGCTGGTAAAGCGCAGATCAAATGAGTATTTTGTAAAATTTAGGGATTTCGGGCTTGCGGAGCTTGCTTTCAGTGAGCGCAAACTTAAATTCGCAAAAAAGCTCAATTTGTGTAGATGAAAGAAGCGAAAATAAAAGGTTAAATTTTAGCGCAGATCAAAGAGGTCGAAACGAGAGTTAAATTTTGCTACGGAAAAAGAAGCAGAAATGAGGGGTTAAATTTAATTCGCTTTTGTGGGCGCTTAAATTTAACCCCGCCGCGGCTACATCATTTCGCCGCTTTTGTGCTCGTGCTCGGTGTAGGTTACCGGAATATCCTTCTTGCCTTTTCCCGGTGTATACACTCCCTCTCCGCGTTTGAAAAGAAGCTCGATGCCTTCGTCGTTCGTAAGCATTATGCCGCTTGCGGAAGCAGCGCGTTTAAGATTATGCTTTTTACCTTTTTCGTCGGTTAGCACGCCCGTTGCGAACATATCGTTCGAGCTAAGGCTGATACGCTTATCTCCGGTCTCTCCGAGCAGAAATACGATCGTGTGCGTTACAGGCTCTTGCGTTTGCTGTGGAGCCGTGTCGGCCTTATGTTGGTAGCATCCGCTTAAAAGCGCGATTGCCGCTAATGACGAGAATACAATTCGTCTCATTTTTTCTCCTTTAAAAAAAGTTCGCGAATTATATAGCCAAAAAGTAAATCCTAGATTTCGCGACTTTTTATTTAATCAAAGATTAACCCAAATTTAGTAAAATTCCAGCTGAAAACATCCCAAATAAGGAGAACCTTATGGCAGTAAAAATCGCAATTAACGGCTTTGGAAGGATCGGTAGGTGCGCGGCTAGAATTGCGCTAAGCAGGGACGATGTAGAGCTTGTGGCGATCAACGATACCGCTAGACGCGAGCTTACGAGATACCTGCTTCAATACGATACCGTTCACGGCGAGTTTCGTAAAAAAGTAGAAATTCTAAGCGACGAATGCATAGCCGTAGACGGCAAAAAGATCCGCGTCTATTCCACCAGAGAGCCTGCGGAGCTTGATTTTGCGGGCGATGGTGCAGAAGCCGTGCTTGAATGTACTGGTGCGTTTTTAACGAGCGAAAAATGCAAGCCGTTCATAGATAACGGTATCGGCGTAGTCGTAATGAGCGCGCCTGCCAAGGATGATACGCCTACTTTCGTAATCGGCGTTAATGAGGGCGCTTATGCAGGACAGCGCGTCATCTCAAACGCTAGCTGCACCACTAACGGTCTAGCTCCGATTGCAAAAATTTTAGACGATGAGCTTGGTATCGAAAAGGGTCTTATGACGACGATTCATGCTTATACGCACGGACAGAGCCTAGTCGATGTAAAAGCCAAGGACTTCCGCCGTTCGCGTGCCGCGGCTCTTAATATCGCTCCGACCACGACGGGCGCGGCAAAAGCGATTAGTAAGGTACTTCCGCAGCTAAGCGGTAAGATGCACGGACAATCTGTGCGCGTGCCGGTAGCTAACGTTTCGATGGTTGATCTAACAGTGCTAACGCGCAAGCAGACGAGTGCCGAGGAGCTAAATGAAATTTTCCGTCGCTATGCTGCTAAAGAAATGAAAGGAATTTTGCTCGTAGACGACGATAGCCGCGTCAGCAGCGATTTTTGTACTTCAGAATACTCCAGCATCGTAGCTAGCGACTGCACGCAGGTAATTGACGGCAATCTGATAAAAGTGATGAGTTGGTATGACAACGAGTGGGGATATAGTGAGCGCCTCATCGATTTAGCCCTATATGCGGCAAAAAGAAGGAAATAAGATGGGCGAAATTCTTTCGATTAAAGATTTGAAATTTAAAGACGGCGCGCGCGTTTTTATCAGGTGCGATTTTAACGTGCCGATGGATGAGTTTTGTAATATTACGGACGATCGTCGCATCCGTTCGTCTATCCCTACTATCAAATATTGCTTAGACGAGGGCTGCGCGGTAATTTTAGCCAGCCACTTAGGACGCCCGAAAAACGGATACGAAGAAAGACTTAGCCTAAAGCCTGTGGTAAAGAGGCTATCTAGGCTTTTGGAGCGCGAGATAAAATTTGTCTCCGATGTCGCGGGCGAGGAGGCAGGAGCTGCGGTAAATTCGCTTAAAAAGGGCGAAGTGCTTCTGCTGGATAATCTGCGTTTTGAAAAGGGCGAGAGCAAAAACGACGAAGCAATAGCTAAGAGGCTTGCGAGCTACGCGGAATTTTATATCAACGACGCTTTTGGTGTATGCCACCGCGCGCATGCTTCGGTGGAGGCGATTACGAAATTCTACGATGAGGCACACAAGGCAGCGGGATTTTTGCTGCTAAAAGAGATAAAATTCGCCAAAGACCTTATTAAAGATCCTGCGCGTCCTTTTGTAGCCGTAACGGGCGGCAGCAAAGTAAGCGGCAAGCTTCAGGCGCTTAAAAATTTACTTCCTAAAGTCGATAAGCTCATCATCGGAGGCGGCATGGCGTTTACGTTTTTAAAAGCCGTCGGATATGACATCGGCAAATCTTTGCTCGAAGAGGATCTAATCGAGGAAGCAAAAAATATTCTCCGCAATGCTCGCGAGCTTGGGGTTAAAATTTATATCCCCGTCGATGCCGTCGCAGCTCCGCAATGCTCGCAAGATGCCGTTACAAAAAAGGTTACCGTCCAAGAAATTCCAAGCGATTGGATGGGGCTAGATATCGGGCCTGCGACCGTAGCGCTTTTTAAAGAGGCCCTAGACGATGCACAAACGATCTGGTGGAACGGACCGATGGGGGTTTTTGAGATCGATAAATTCGCTCGCGGCAGCCTGCATATATCGCACGCGATCGCAGATAGCGACGCCACGACCGTAGTGGGCGGCGGCGATACTGCAGATGTCGTCGAACGCGCTGGTAACGCTGATGATATGACTTTTATTTCTACCGGAGGCGGCGCGAGCTTAGAACTCATCGAGGGCAAGGAGCTGCCGGGCGTGCGAGTGCTTACTGCTAAAACGGAGCTGCGATGATACTGGCGGCGAATCTTAAATGCAACCATACCCGAGCTAGCTTTGAGCAGTACGCTAAAGCTTTAGATGAAGGCTTAGCGGGCCTAATTTCGCGCGAGGATGAAATTTTAGTTTTTCCTCCCGCTAGCGCATTTTGCGCGAAGGCGAAAAATTTTACTCAAGGCGCGCAAAATTTCTATCCTGCCGCGCACGGCAGCTTTACGGGCGAGATCGGCGGCGATATGCTGGCGGAATTTGACATCAAAACCGTTCTTATCGGACATAGTGAGCGGCGCGCTATTTTGGGTGAGAGCGCGGAGCTGATAAGAGAGAAATTCGGTTTTGCCGCGGCGCAGGGCTGGCGCATCGTTTTTTGCGTCGGCGAGGATGAGGCGGCATTCGCGCAAGATCGCAGCGAGGATTTCGTAGCGGCACAGCTTGAGGGTATCGATCTGAAATATCCGAGCTTAGTACTAGCCTACGAGCCCGTCTGGGCGATCGGCACGGGCAGAAGCGCGCAGTGCGAGCAGATCGAAAGAATGCTGAAGTTTTTACGCACCAAAAGCTCCGCGCCGCTGCTTTACGGAGGCAGTGTAAATGCGGAAAATATCGCAAAAATTTGCGCGATAAAAGGCTGCAACGGGGTGCTAGTGGGGACGGCGAGCTGGGACGCCTCGAAGTTTTTGGAGCTTATACGCGTCGTCTCGTGAGCGTCTTTTAATGAGTTGGAAATTTTAAGTCCGCGACAGGCTATGCGCCTAGTCTTGACTTAAAATTTCTACACAACATTAAAATCCATCTCACGATACTGCCGCTATCGAATTTGGTTTCAAATTTGGGTTGCAAAATTTTTAAGTCAAATTGCGCAGGATTTTTCGCTTAGTCAAGGCAAAATTTAAAAAATAAGCGGAGCGAACATATGGTTCGTGAGCATTATTTTTTAAATTTTAACGCAGAATAAGTAGAAAAAGCCAAGCAAAAATAGAAAGGAGAAATAATGATTTTAAAAGGAAAAAAAGGCCTCATCGTCGGCGTCGCTAACGCCAAATCCATCGCCTACGGCATCGCCGAAGCTTGTCACGAGCAGGGTGCGCAGATGGCGTTTACCTACCTAAACGATGCGCTGAAAAAGCGCGTAGAGCCGATCGCGGAGGAGTTTGGCAGCAAATTCGTCTACGAGCTTGATGTAAATAACCCCGCTCACCTAGACGGCCTTGCGGATCGCATCAAAGCAGACCTTGGCGAGATAGATTTCGTCGTGCACGCGGTGGCCTACGCGCCAAAAGAAGCGCTAGAGGGCGAGTTTGTAAACACTACAAAAGAAGCCTTTGATATCGCGATGGGCACGAGCGTGTATTCGCTACTAAGCCTTACGCGCGCGGTGCTTCCGGTGCTAAAAGAGGGCGGCTCGGTCCTTACTCTTACATATCTTGGCGGACCAAAATTCGTGCCTCACTACAACGTAATGGGCGTCGCAAAAGCAGCTCTTGAAAGCTCGGTGCGCTACCTAGCACACGACCTTGGCGCGAGAAATATCCGCGTAAATGCGATCAGCGCAGGCCCTATCAAGACGCTTGCGGCAAGCGGCATAGGCGATTTTAGGATGATTTTGCGCTACAACGAGGTAAACAGCCCGCTAAAACGCAACGTCACGACGCATGACGTCGGCAACAGCGCTATGTATCTGCTTAGCGACCTAGCTAGCGGCGTGACCGGCGAGGTGCACTACGTCGACTGCG